>NZ_CP072799.1 GCF_017901175.1 Thiothrix unzii | reverse complement strand
CATATTCAACTTCACCAAATTCACTTATATTTGATAATGTCTCTAAAAATTCCGAGTACCCCTTCTCAGCAGTTTCTGCATAAAGATAATGGAGGCTGCCCATTCTGATGAAGCCTTCAACTGGTGGGATTGTCAATTTCTAAACTCCATTTTATTAACTCCAAAGGCTTGTGCTAAGCGCCAACAGCTAACGCAGCATTCACCGGCTTGTCCGGTGCAATGCTTTGTTAAATTCATTTCGCCCATGGGGCCATTTTCAAAGTAAAGGAGGCATTTTTTATGCCGACCTTGTGCTCTAACCTGGAAACAATATCACTCACAAATTCGAGTGCTACAAGATAATATTTGAAGGCATCGATAGGCGTTTTTATCATTTCCGCATATCTTAGCTTTATAGCTTCTTTGTCAGAAGGCAAACCTGCCAAACCAGATGAATCAACACCACTCTCAAATTTACTCAAATGCGTGATTAGATCCTTAAGGTTGTGGCCATGCTTGCTGCTTCCAGATTTTGAATGGATCAATACTTTAATTGATTTCTCTATCGCTAAATGGAACTCCCAACACGCTATAGAGGCTCGCTCGTTTTTTAAGCTCAGCATGTCACTAATGCCTTTTTCAAAGTGGCTCCATATTCCCTGAACCATATCCGAGGCTGGTTGGTTGACATTGCTCGCCATGTTCAAATCTAAATTGATTGAGCGAGTTAGAGCAACTACCCGTTCGATTTGAGAACGAAGCTCACAAACTGAGCTTTCTTCCATCTTGCTAAGCTTAAATTTTGGCTCGATTAAATCTTCAAGATTTTCCGATTCTTGCAAATGATCAGGAAATGTCATCTTCGCCAATTTCCCTTCTTCCAAGACTTCATTTGTAGTGGCAGGTATATTCAGTTTCACAGGTTGTCCGTAAGCTAAAACAACCCCAGAATACACATCTCCCCCTGGTCCTTTGGCAAGATCACCATATTTTTCAAAGTACCAGTCATTAAATAGAGGAAGAATACACTCGCGATAAACCTCGCTCTTAAGTAATTCATCGTTAGACTGAAAACTGGATTTCTGAATAGCAGTCTCAACAAACAACTTTCCCGCGATAAAGAATCTCTTATGGATTGGAATATTCTGCTCCGCTAACATTTCATCGATATGTGGCATATGTTCATCGATATGGCCTTTCAATTCATTTGACATACAAATGCCTACCCCATGAAATTTAACGCCCGCCTAACAGGCGCAAAAATCTTGGCTAAAATTAGGAACGAAGTGACGCAAGCCAAGCTTTTTGCGTCTTTGTTGAGGCGTTTGTTAGGTACGCATTTAACTACCAATTGCTGACTTTATTAAGCTTGTTGAAACAGCTTTAATAACCTCAAACGTCATGACCCCACCTTTTTCAGCAACAACACTTTTAATTTTAGACCATGTATCTTTCACGCGAATTGAATCAAGAAACTCATGCCCAGACCATGTGAGATTTCTGATAAAAAAATCTTTAGCTTTTAGACTGGTTGATTGAGAGATAGTGACATCAATTAGTCCAGATTGTGCAATTAATTGAACATGGTAGGAAACTTCGTGAGCACGAGCCTCTGGAAAATCACTCAAATGTAATTGTTTTTCAGGCTCCAAATTTTCTACAGCAAGTAAAATTTCTCGGATAGTATCCCAATTTCGTTGCACAGTTTTCTCCTTGCGTACCTAACGGAGTGTTATACGGAAACCCTGCCTAACAAGTCGTACACGCGCCTGCATTGTTCTGGATAGCTCGTTACTAACATGAAAGGGGTTCCTTGTTGGTCACTCAATGACCAGAATCATACAACCTACCGCTTATCGGTGGATAGTGGTTTTTCCAGTTTGGGGAAAGAGCATCTGACTTCCTATCAGTTGTTCCGAATATGGTTATTTTTTTAATCTTTCCCGTAAGTCCATGCAGCATCAGCGACTTACACGGCTTTTTCACAAGGTTATCCCCGGATTTTGGGGATAACCTCGCGGTGCTGGATGGGTGGATATAGTTGTATCCTGATGCAATCACGGATATAATTGTATCCACAATCAGGAGGATAACCGCATGAGTGATACCAGCCCATTCCAAGACCGCTACCACATCCGTTTCCGGGGACGCAGG
The DNA here is from genome assembly GCF_017901175.1 of Thiothrix unzii. Taxonomy (NCBI): domain Bacteria; kingdom Pseudomonadati; phylum Pseudomonadota; class Gammaproteobacteria; order Thiotrichales; family Thiotrichaceae; genus Thiothrix; species Thiothrix unzii. The sequence continues at coordinate 16,095 of NZ_CP072799.1, read as the reverse complement.
ACAACCGTAACACTGGATAAAATATTATCCGAACTTATAGCCATGTCGTTTGGGTTGACCCCGGATCGGACAGACTACCATTCCACCGTGCAGCAGTGGCTACAAGCCACCTTGACCGACAAGCTGGGGGAGAACGTGCCGGGTGGAAGTCACATCAGCCAGTATGCGCGGAAGTATGCCATCGAGGAGATAGCTCGGCGGGAATTGGTGGAACAGTTGTGGGATTGGCGGATAGCTAAGAATGGATAAAACCGTATCCACTCGCCCGCTTGATTTTCCAGCTTTCTCGATTTTCCCCACAGTGTTAGACTACTGATTACTACCTCTTACTACTGAGGACAATCAAGATGGCACAAGCCGCAATGAACACCCCCATGCCAACTTCTATCAAGCTGGACATGGACACCAAAACCCGCCTGCAACGCTTGGCAACCTCGCGCCAGCGTTCCACCCATTGGCTGATGCAAGAAGCTATCCGCCAGTATTTGGAGCGTGAGGAACAATTGGCGCAGTTTCGCGACGAAATGCAAACCGCGTGGGATGACTACCAAGACACCGGCTTACACGTCACCGGCAAAGAAGTGTTTGCTTGGATGGAAACATGGTTCACTGACAGCGAAGCCCAGACCCCAAAATGCCATCATTAATTTTTAGCCATACCGCCCTGCTGGATTTAGAGCGGTTACGGGCATTTTTACGCGCCAAGAACCTACCAGCTGCTCGCCGTGCCGTGGTCAAGATCATGCAGGGGTTGCAGGCACTGGAACAGCACCCGGAGCTAGGCCATACGGTGGAAGACCGACCGGAAGATTACCGCGAGCTGGTGATTCCCTTCGGCAAAGACGGTTACATTGCCGCCTACCGTTACGCGGGGGATTCGCTGGTGGTGCTGGGTGTCCGCCATCAACGCGAGTTGCAGCCGCCTACCCTGCCCTAAAAGTCTCACCAGTGGTGAGACAAACTTCCTGATATAGACTATCATCCTACCATCGTTATGATACGATTTTAATATTAAAAATGGTGAAATATGATATTAACAGTAGGCAACACCAAAGGCGGGGTAGGCAAAACCACGCTGGCGGTCAACATCGCCATAGCCCGCGCCCTCGCAGGCCGTGACGTGTGGCTCGTCGATGCCGACCGCCAAGGCACGGCACAAATGGCAATCAGCATCCGCGCCGATGCGGGTATCCTTCCTGGCATAGCTTGTTCCCAATACGCCGATGGCCCGGTATTGCGCGGGCAGGTGCAGCAGCAGGGCAAAAAGTACGATGACATCATCATTGACGCAGGCGGGCGCGATTCGACCGCACTCCGGGCGGCACTGGTGCTGTCGGATGTGTTGCTTGTGCCGTTCCAGCCGCGCAGCTATGACGTGTGGGCGTTGAATGACATTGCCGCGTTGGTGGACGAGGCGCGGAGTGTACGTGACGGCTTACGGGTGTATGCGGTGCTGAATTGTGCCGACCCCGGCACGACTTCCACCGACAACAGCGAAGCCGCCGCAGCGGTGGCAGACGTTCCGCAGTTTGAATACCTCCCTACCCCGATCCGCAGGCGTAAGGCGTTCGCCAATGCCGCAGGCCAAGGGCTAGCAGTGCTGGAACTCAACCCCAAAGATGCCAAGGCGATTGAAGAACTGAATCATATTGTTTCAGCATTGTTTTAATATTAAAGTGATAGTGTAACGAGATTAAAACCGTATCAGGATGAGCGTAAATGACGATTACCAAAGCAAAGCCAAAAACCACCCAGCAAGAAACCGCCACCGCTGATTTTATCGCAGGTGCGCCCGATTCCGGCACGGCAATCAAGGGCGTGAAGAAGGGCAACAAACAGCAGATCAGCCTTACCATGTCCCCTGCCCTGCTTGCCAAAGTGGACGCGCTGGCGGAGAAGATGGGGCAGTCACGCGCCGCCGTGATTAACATGGCGGTTTATAGGGCTGTGGAGTTGGAATGATTACGCTCGCAATGCGCTTGTTTTGCTTGATATTGGGGATGCACACTACTATAATTGGGGCGCGTGAGTAAATCCTAGGGTATCCGCGACGCACTATGTGTATCGTAAGCGTTTTATAAAGACGTCGGACTTAGGGGTCACGCTTTTTTTTGCCTAAAAAAAGCGAGTTACATGATAATCTACTTAGATGAAAGTGGCGATCTCGGATGGAAGTTTACAGCACCCTACCGCGATGGCGGGTCAAGTAGATATATAACAATAGCCAGTCTTGCTGTATCCCCAGACAAAAAACACCTACCTAAGCGCTTAATCAAGAAACTTTACAAAAAATTCAATTGGCCCATAGATATTGAAAAAAAGTGGTCAAATATGACGATAGATGAGCGTGTTTGGTTTGCCAGCCAAGCGGCTACACTTCGCAATAGATACTCAGATGATATTCGATATATTTCTATTACCGTAAAGAAGGAAAATGTAGAGCCGCATATACGCAGTGATGCAAATATGCTGTACAACTACATGATTGGGCTATCATTACTTAATGAAATGGCTAAACATGATGCAATAACTTTTATACCTGATCCGAGAAGTATAAAAGTTGAAAGTGGAAGTAGTTTACATGACTATTTGCAGACTCAGCTTTGGTTCGAAAAACAAGTGACCACTATTCTAACTACTCAGCCCTGCAATAGTGCCACGAGCTTGAATGTTCAATTTTCAGATATGCTTTCTGGAGTTGTACAGGGTCACTTTGAAGATGGAAATTCAAGTCCATGGTCTAAATTACGTACTCAAATTAGCTATAAAACGCTGTTTTTCTAAGAAACATAACGCCCCTGTGCTGCGCGAGCTTAGCGAGTCAGGCATCGCAGGCGCGAACTGCCACAGCTTGTTAGGCTAACCTCTCGCATCTCTACTAGGCTCATCTTCCGGCACTCGAAAACGCCAATACTTATCCGGTTTGACCCATACAACTTCGTCCTGGGTCAACTTTCGAAATTCGTTCAGAAGTTTTCTTTCAAGGACTAGATTGCCATCGGTATTCTCTCTGAGAAGAGCTTCCGCGCCTTCTTTCACTAGATAATCAACGACGTCATCTTGGTAGAGGCAACCATCTTCATCTAGCTGAGATCTCATCCATACAGATGCTTCCGTAATATTCATTATTGGCTTCCTGTCGTTACAGCAACAAGAGACTCCTCAGGGAACACTCCCATATCGAGTTTCTTTCCTGCAAACCATTGACAGCGATAACTACCGTTGAACTCATGGTTCATTTTTGTCAGGACTTCCTTAACCGTCATGTCAGGCCCCCCAGACTTAAGTTTTACGATGTCGCCAAGATCATACTTGTTTTGATTACTCATAATATTTCGCTTCCTTTTTGTTTTGATAGAAACCATTTCTCTCTTAAAGCCTAACGCTAAAGATAAGTGACGTGCGTATCAAAGTGATAAGTTATTATCTGCATGGCAATTTCCTTGGCGTGTATGCTCATTAACCAGAACTATACAACCTACCGTTCGTCGGCGTATAGCTTTTTATGCCACAAAGAAACGCTTGATTCATCCGTCATGCCTACCCAAAACGCAGCGGCAAGGATGCCGCCGCCGATAGATTGTTTCATCGTGTTTAACTATTATTTCAATATTAAAACACTACCTAAACGATATTAAAATAAGGGTAAGGCATTGCAGCCGTAGCCACACTGCCCTACCCACACTGCCCTACCCGCTTGCCTTACGTGCAGTCACCCGTCACCACGTCAGTTGCTACCGTACAGGTACACTTTTCCCCGCCTTGTAGCCGCTCAAACTCAGCCAGCGCAACGGCATAGTCAGCCGCCAAGTTTTCGGGATCGTCGGGGTAGAGCTGGGCAAGTGCGAAGGCGGCACATTCCAGCGGTGAGAGGGTGCGGAAGTTGTTCCCGAACGTGGGGAACGGGGTAGGGTGCTGGTCTGCGGATACGGTTTTATCCATAGGCGCAGTGCTGGGGCGTGAATTCCGTTTCTTGTTGCGCACGGACGGGCGCAGGTTGCTATCATGCGTTTGCATTTTCAATCTCCTACATAGGTTGAAAGTGAAGTCCTGCCTCAGAAGCTCGAATTTCTGGGGTAGGGCGACTACGTTACAAATGGTTACAATTTCAGGTTAGTTGCCTCCTTTGGGTTGCTTGGGTAATAAGGTTTCTAGCGGTACACCCGCCATTTCTGCCATTTTCTGTAAGTGGGCTAATTCAGCTTGTTTTTCACGTTGATTAGATACGGTTTGTTGTTGGGTTTTTTCTTCGACCGCTTTGGTTTTCGCAACTTCCCAGCCACCGCCCATATCTTCCTTGATTGCCATATTCAGGTAAGCGGGAATATCTTTCACCGCGCCTTCTTGTTGCTTTGCCAAGGTGTAGGCAATGTTGCGTTCGATGCGTTTTGTCCCGTACTTGGTTTTATACCGTTGGGCAGTTTCCACCGCAAAGCCAAGGTTTATCAAACGTTCTACTAGAGGGTGGGGTTGTTCCTTGGATGGTTCTTCTTCCATTTCTAGCTGTAAAGCCTGTATTTCATCTGCCTGACGGATTTCAACCTCAAATGTAATGTCAGTGACCTTACGCCCTGTTTTACCATAATGAACGTCTGTAATTTCTAAGTCTGTGTACTCAGAAACTTCTTCAATGGCTGGCTCTATTACCTTTCTTCTTAAATTACTGAAAACCTCATACTCATTAACAGCAATGCCGAGAATTGAACGAAAACTTTCTATTTCAAAGCAACGGCTGAATTTTCTTTTTTCGGCGGTGAATGCCTTTTGCTTTAGAAGTTCATACAGCCTAATGCTATATTGGCTCTTAAAACTCACCACATGATTTACCTGATATTTAGTAAAGTTCCCGTATTCTTGTAATTGTAAAAGGTAAGGCTTTAATGATCTATGAAATTCAACTTTTACAATGCCTGAGCCTTCCACATACTCAACATAGGACAACCACGACACATAAATTTCTTTCCCGTCTCTGCTAATATCAAGCCGCTTTCCCGCTAATTCTTTTGCCGCGTTCTCAACCGCCTTATAGATATTGTTCCGCTTCTCAAGAGCAAACATTTTGGCGAAATCTTTAACCCGTATCTCATAACTCTTGAAATCTTTATCGCTACTGTGGATCAGGCTGCAAAGGTGCAAGATCAGCCGCTGTTCACCAAGCGTCAGACGGTAACGTGCCTCAATCAATTGGTTGCTCTTGCGAACCTCATTGCGTTCATTATGTTGCAGGGAGACTTGCGGAAGGTTGGAGACCGACACTTAACATGTACTCATAAAATTTCTAATACACATAATTATAGTACCTGAACAAACAATGTAAATAAAATTTTTTAAGTACACATAAGAACCCAATTTTTTGTATGTAATGCACCCTCTTTTGGTACATAGTTCACCCTCTTTTGGTACATAGTTCACCCTCTTTTGGTACATAGTTCACCCTCTTTTGGTACATAGTTCACCCTCTTTTGGTACATAGTTCACCCTCTTTTGGTACATAGTTCACCCTCTTTTGGTACATAGTTCACCCTCTTTTGGTACATAGTTAATGCTGTAACTAACTGACTTACAAAAGGAAAAATACGCTCTAAGTATTAATCTTGTAAGTAAGAAAGAACACAAGGGGGAACACCCTAAAACCACCACCCAACAGCCGTGTTGTGTGTGTTTTTTGCTTCGCAGGGAAGGGAAGAGAGGAGTTCAAAAGAACTTCAGCCTATTGTCCTTCCACTTCTTGGTATAACGGCTACTCGCTTAGCCAACTGAAATGCCGAAGAAGAAGGTTAACAGGGCGCGAGGTACGTTAGGGGCCAGCCTAAAACGCACCACGCGGGGCTGTAAGCCGTGCAAACGCGGAAAGGTGGGGATTGGAGGCTTGCATGAGCTGGAAGGCACAGAATAGCCTTCCAGCTCATTGTAGAGTGTAATCCTTTGTCACGCTGTCAAGGTTCGCTTTGCTTTCCACCTTGACAGAGATTGCACATGGATACTTTTGTATCCGGTTCCCGTATTTTTTAGCCCGTCAGATGGTGTCCGATGCTGATCGGTTTCTGTGCTGCTGTGGATGGTTTAGGTGAGTGCAAGATAAAGGCGTTGTAGAACCCCACCGCTAAGTCCATGACTTACCAGCGTTTTTCTATCTATCATACCGATTTTTCTGATATAAGGTGTGATCTAACCCTATGATATAAATGAGGAAAACGTTCTACCACACATTATTTTGAATGATGTTTGACCAATTCCGAGCCGCATCATTCTGGCAGAAATACCTGCTGTTAGTGGGCACGGCAAGCACCAATCTGCCACAAACCGCCATCTGTGACAGCACGAAAAACACCAAAATAGGCTTCAGAACCTGCTGGAAACGCTTCCAAAAAGGCCGAAACAAACCCTATTTGTAGGCATGACAACCTTGTTTTGTTACTTGATCAAGGTATGCTCGAATGAATTGTTAGCTGTGACCAATTTTTGCCACTAAATTTCGGCACTCGTAGATCACTGATTTGAGTTCATTATAATAGCGACGCATAGGTGCATTTTGCTTGTTATATGACGGAAGCGGATTGTGATGCCCATCCAGAACCTTCTCTAGATACAAAGACATCAGAACTAGAGCTCGAAAAGAGTTATGAACATTCTTTTCTAGTTCTTTCTCACGCTTCATAAATTTATCAAACTGACGTTTTTGATCCTCAAAATCAAATGGCTCTGACTTTGAGTGAACCAATCGGTTTCGCTGAAATATAAGAGATTTTAGAGCTGCATAGGGTGCTTCGTTCTTTGGCAGCTCAGTTCCTGTTACAAAACGAAGAACGACGAGCCATTTAGACAGGACATCAAGTCGATCTAGGTGATCACGGACGTAATCGTCGCCTAAGTGAATTGAAGCGAAGTCGTAGATTGCAGTTTCGAATGACATTGCAGAAAAGACAATGGCCTGCAACCCCGCAACATTTCGGAGATACTTAAGCTCTTCGAGCTTTTCGTCATATTCAACTTCACCAAATTCACTTATATTTGATAATGTCTCTAAAAATTCCGAGTACCCCTTCTCAGCAGTTTCTGCATAAAGATAATGGAGGCTGCCCATTCTGATGAAGCCTTCAACTGGTGGGATTGTCAATTTCTAAACTCCATTTTATTAACTCCAAAGGCTTGTGCTAAGCGCCAACAGCTAACGCAGCATTCACCGGCTTGTCCGGTGCAATGCTTTGTTAAATTCATTTCGCCCATGGGGCCATTTTCAAAGTAAAGGAGGCATTTTTTATGCCGACCTTGTGCTCTAACCTGGAAACAATATCACTCACAAATTCGAGTGCTACAAGATAATATTTGAAGGCATCGATAGGCGTTTTTATCATTTCCGCATATCTTAGCTTTATAGCTTCTTTGTCAGAAGGCAAACCTGCCAAACCAGATGAATCAACACCACTCTCAAATTTACTCAAATGCGTGATTAGATCCTTAAGGTTGTGGCCATGCTTGCTGCTTCCAGATTTTGAATGGATCAATACTTTAATTGATTTCTCTATCGCTAAATGGAACTCCCAACACGCTATAGAGGCTCGCTCGTTTTTTAAGCTCAGCATGTCACTAATGCCTTTTTCAAAGTGGCTCCATATTCCCTGAACCATATCCGAGGCTGGTTGGTTGACATTGCTCGCCATGTTCAAATCTAAATTGATTGAGCGAGTTAGAGCAACTACCCGTTCGATTTGAGAACGAAGCTCACAAACTGAGCTTTCTTCCATCTTGCTAAGCTTAAATTTTGGCTCGATTAAATCTTCAAGATTTTCCGATTCTTGCAAATGATCAGGAAATGTCATCTTCGCCAATTTCCCTTCTTCCAAGACTTCATTTGTAGTGGCAGGTATATTCAGTTTCACAGGTTGTCCGTAAGCTAAAACAACCCCAGAATACACATCTCCCCCTGGTCCTTTGGCAAGATCACCATATTTTTCAAAGTACCAGTCATTAAATAGAGGAAGAATACACTCGCGATAAACCTCGCTCTTAAGTAATTCATCGTTAGACTGAAAACTGGATTTCTGAATAGCAGTCTCAACAAACAACTTTCCCGCGATAAAGAATCTCTTATGGATTGGAATATTCTGCTCCGCTAACATTTCATCGATATGTGGCATATGTTCATCGATATGGCCTTTCAATTCATTTGACATACAAATGCCTACCCCATGAAATTTAACGCCCGCCTAACAGGCGCAAAAATCTTGGCTAAAATTAGGAACGAAGTGACGCAAGCCAAGCTTTTTGCGTCTTTGTTGAGGCGTTTGTTAGGTACGCATTTAACTACCAATTGCTGACTTTATTAAGCTTGTTGAAACAGCTTTAATAACCTCAAACGTCATGACCCCACCTTTTTCAGCAACAACACTTTTAATTTTAGACCATGTATCTTTCACGCGAATTGAATCAAGAAACTCATGCCCAGACCATGTGAGATTTCTGATAAAAAAATCTTTAGCTTTTAGACTGGTTGATTGAGAGATAGTGACATCAATTAGTCCAGATTGTGCAATTAATTGAACATGGTAGGAAACTTCGTGAGCACGAGCCTCTGGAAAATCACTCAAATGTAATTGTTTTTCAGGCTCCAAATTTTCTACAGCAAGTAAAATTTCTCGGATAGTATCCCAATTTCGTTGCACAGTTTTCTCCTTGCGTACCTAACGGAGTGTTATACGGAAACCCTGCCTAACAAGTCGTACACGCGCCTGCATTGTTCTGGATAGCTCGTTACTAACATGAAAGGGGTTCCTTGTTGGTCACTCAATGACCAGAATCATACAACCTACCGCTTATCGGTGGATAGTGGTTTTTCCAGTTTGGGGAAAGAGCATCTGACTTCCTATCAGTTGTTCCGAATATGGTTATTTTTTTAATCTTTCCCGTAAGTCCATGCAGCATCAGCGACTTACACGGCTTTTTCACAAGGTTATCCCCGGATTTTGGGGATAACCTCGCGGTGCTGGATGGGTGGATATAGTTGTATCCTGATGCAATCACGGATATAATTGTATCCACAATCAGGAGGATAACCGCATGAGTGATACCAGCCCATTCCAAGACCGCTACCACATCCGTTTCCGGGGACGCAGGACAACCGTAACACTGGATAAAATATTATCCGAACTTATAGCCATGTCGTTTGGGTTGACCCCGGATCGGACAGACTACCATTCCACCGTGCAGCAGTGGCTACAAGCCACCTTGACCGACAAGCTGGGGGAGAACGTGCCGGGTGGAAGTCACATCAGCCAGTATGCGCGGAAGTATGCCATCGAGGAGATAGCTCGGCGGGAATTGGTGGAACAGTTGTGGGATTGGCGGATAGCTAAGAATGGATAAAACCGTATCCACTCGCCCGCTTGATTTTCCAGCTTTCTCGATTTTCCCCACAGTGTTAGACTACTGATTACTACCTCTTACTACTGAGGACAATCAAGATGGCACAAGCCGCAATGAACACCCCCATGCCAACTTCTATCAAGCTGGACATGGACACCAAAACCCGCCTGCAACGCTTGGCAACCTCGCGCCAGCGTTCCACCCATTGGCTGATGCAAGAAGCTATCCGCCAGTATTTGGAGCGTGAGGAACAATTGGCGCAGTTTCGCGACGAAATGCAAACCGCGTGGGATGACTACCAAGACACCGGCTTACACGTCACCGGCAAAGAAGTGTTTGCTTGGATGGAAACATGGTTCACTGACAGCGAAGCCCAGACCCCAAAATGCCATCATTAATTTTTAGCCATACCGCCCTGCTGGATTTAGAGCGGTTACGGGCATTTTTACGCGCCAAGAACCTACCAGCTGCTCGCCGTGCCGTGGTCAAGATCATGCAGGGGTTGCAGGCACTGGAACAGCACCCGGAGCTAGGCCATACGGTGGAAGACCGACCGGAAGATTACCGCGAGCTGGTGATTCCCTTCGGCAAAGACGGTTACATTGCCGCCTACCGTTACGCGGGGGATTCGCTGGTGGTGCTGGGTGTCCGCCATCAACGCGAGTTGCAGCCGCCTACCCTGCCCTAAAAGTCTCACCAGTGGTGAGACAAACTTCCTGATATAGACTATCATCCTACCATCGTTATGATACGATTTTAATATTAAAAATGGTGAAATATGATATTAACAGTAGGCAACACCAAAGGCGGGGTAGGCAAAACCACGCTGGCGGTCAACATCGCCATAGCCCGCGCCCTCGCAGGCCGTGACGTGTGGCTCGTCGATGCCGACCGCCAAGGCACGGCACAAATGGCAATCAGCATCCGCGCCGATGCGGGTATCCTTCCTGGCATAGCTTGTTCCCAATACGCCGATGGCCCGGTATTGCGCGGGCAGGTGCAGCAGCAGGGCAAAAAGTACGATGACATCATCATTGACGCAGGCGGGCGCGATTCGACCGCACTCCGGGCGGCACTGGTGCTGTCGGATGTGTTGCTTGTGCCGTTCCAGCCGCGCAGCTATGACGTGTGGGCGTTGAATGACATTGCCGCGTTGGTGGACGAGGCGCGGAGTGTACGTGACGGCTTACGGGTGTATGCGGTGCTGAATTGTGCCGACCCCGGCACGACTTCCACCGACAACAGCGAAGCCGCCGCAGCGGTGGCAGACGTTCCGCAGTTTGAATACCTCCCTACCCCGATCCGCAGGCGTAAGGCGTTCGCCAATGCCGCAGGCCAAGGGCTAGCAGTGCTGGAACTCAACCCCAAAGATGCCAAGGCGATTGAAGAACTGAATCATATTGTTTCAGCATTGTTTTAATATTAAAGTGATAGTGTAACGAGATTAAAACCGTATCAGGATGAGCGTAAATGACGATTACCAAAGCAAAGCCAAAAACCACCCAGCAAGAAACCGCCACCGCTGATTTTATCGCAGGTGCGCCCGATTCCGGCACGGCAATCAAGGGCGTGAAGAAGGGCAACAAACAGCAGATCAGCCTTACCATGTCCCCTGCCCTGCTTGCCAAAGTGGACGCGCTGGCGGAGAAGATGGGGCAGTCACGCGCCGCCGTGATTAACATGGCGGTTTATAGGGCTGTGGAGTTGGAATGATTACGCTCGCAATGCGCTTGTTTTGCTTGATATTGGGGATGCACACTACTATAATTGGGGCGCGTGAGTAAATCCTAGGGTATCCGCGACGCACTATGTGTATCGTAAGCGTTTTATAAAGACGTCGGACTTAGGGGTCACGCTTTTTTTTGCCTAAAAAAAGCGAGTTACATGATAATCTACTTAGATGAAAGTGGCGATCTCGGATGGAAGTTTACAGCACCCTACCGCGATGGCGGGTCAAGTAGATATATAACAATAGCCAGTCTTGCTGTATCCCCAGACAAAAAACACCTACCTAAGCGCTTAATCAAGAAACTTTACAAAAAATTCAATTGGCCCATAGATATTGAAAAAAAGTGGTCAAATATGACGATAGATGAGCGTGTTTGGTTTGCCAGCCAAGCGGCTACACTTCGCAATAGATACTCAGATGATATTCGATATATTTCTATTACCGTAAAGAAGGAAAATGTAGAGCCGCATATACGCAGTGATGCAAATATGCTGTACAACTACATGATTGGGCTATCATTACTTAATGAAATGGCTAAACATGATGCAATAACTTTTATACCTGATCCGAGAAGTATAAAAGTTGAAAGTGGAAGTAGTTTACATGACTATTTGCAGACTCAGCTTTGGTTCGAAAAACAAGTGACCACTATTCTAACTACTCAGCCCTGCAATAGTGCCACGAGCTTGAATGTTCAATTTTCAGATATGCTTTCTGGAGTTGTACAGGGTCACTTTGAAGATGGAAATTCAAGTCCATGGTCTAAATTACGTACTCAAATTAGCTATAAAACGCTGTTTTTCTAAGAAACATAACGCCCCTGTGCTGCGCGAGCTTAGCGAGTCAGGCATCGCAGGCGCGAACTGCCACAGCTTGTTAGGCTAACCTCTCGCATCTCTACTAGGCTCATCTTCCGGCACTCGAAAACGCCAATACTTATCCGGTTTGACCCATACAACTTCGTCCTGGGTCAACTTTCGAAATTCGTTCAGAAGTTTTCTTTCAAGGACTAGATTGCCATCGGTATTCTCTCTGAGAAGAGCTTCCGCGCCTTCTTTCACTAGATAATCAACGACGTCATCTTGGTAGAGGCAACCATCTTCATCTAGCTGAGATCTCATCCATACAGATGCTTCCGTAATATTCATTATTGGCTTCCTGTCGTTACAGCAACAAGAGACTCCTCAGGGAACACTCCCATATCGAGTTTCTTTCCTGCAAACCATTGACAGCGATAACTACCGTTGAACTCATGGTTCATTTTTGTCAGGACTTCCTTAACCGTCATGTCAGGCCCCCCAGACTTAAGTTTTACGATGTCGCCAAGATCATACTTGTTTTGATTACTCATAATATTTCGCTTCCTTTTTGTTTTGATAGAAACCATTTCTCTCTTAAAGCCTAACGCTAAAGATAAGTGACGTGCGTATCAAAGTGATAAGTTATTATCTGCATGGCAATTTCCTTGGCGTGTATGCTCATTAACCAGAACTATACAACCTACCGTTCGTCGGCGTATAGCTTTTTATGCCACAAAGAAACGCTTGATTCATCCGTCATGCCTACCCAAAACGCAGCGGCAAGGATGCCGCCGCCGATAGATTGTTTCATCGTGTTTAACTATTATTTCAATATTAAAACACTACCTAAACGATATTAAAATAAGGGTAAGGCATTGCAGCCGTAGCCACACTGCCCTACCCACACTGCCCTACCCGCTTGCCTTACGTGCAGTCACCCGTCACCACGTCAGTTGCTACCGTACAGGTACACTTTTCCCCGCCTTGTAGCCGCTCAAACTCAGCCAGCGCAACGGCATAGTCAGCCGCCAAGTTTTCGGGATCGTCGGGGTAGAGCTGGGCAAGTGCGAAGGCGGCACATTCCAGCGGTGAGAGGGTGCGGAAGTTGTTCCCGAACGTGGGGAACGGGGTAGGGTGCTGGTCTGCGGATACGGTTTTATCCATAGGCGCAGTGCTGGGGCGTGAATTCCGTTTCTTGTTGCGCACGGACGGGCGCAGGTTGCTATCATGCGTTTGCATTTTCAATCTCCTACATAGGTTGAAAGTGAAGTCCTGCCTCAGAAGCTCGAATTTCTGGGGTAGGGCGACTACGTTACAAATGGTTACAATTTCAGGTTAGTTGCCTCCTTTGGGTTGCTTGGGTAATAAGGTTTCTAGCGGTACACCCGCCATTTCTGCCATTTTCTGTAAGTGGGCTAATTCAGCTTGTTTTTCACGTTGATTAGATACGGTTTGTTGTTGGGTTTTTTCTTCGACCGCTTTGGTTTTCGCAACTTCCCAGCCACCGCCCATATCTTCCTTGATTGCCATATTCAGGTAAGCGGGAATATCTTTCACCGCGCCTTCTTGTTGCTTTGCCAAGGTGTAGGCAATGTTGCGTTCGATGCGTTTTGTCCCGTACTTGGTTTTATACCGTTGGGCAGTTTCCACCGCAAAGCCAAGGTTTATCAAACGTTCTACTAGAGGGTGGGGTTGTTCCTTGGATGGTTCTTCTTCCATTTCTAGCTGTAAAGCCTGTATTTCATCTGCCTGACGGATTTCAACCTCAAATGTAATGTCAGTGACCTTACGCCCTGTTTTACCATAATGAACGTCTGTAATTTCTAAGTCTGTGTACTCAGAAACTTCTTCAATGGCTGGCTCTATTACCTTTCTTCTTAAATTACTGAAAACCTCATACTCATTAACAGCAATGCCGAGAATTGAACGAAAACTTTCTATTTCAAAGCAACGGCTGAATTTTCTTTTTTCGGCGGTGAATGCCTTTTGCTTTAGAAGTTCATACAGCCTAATGCTATATTGGCTCTTAAAACTCACCACATGATTTACCTGATATTTAGTAAAGTTCCCGTATTCTTGTAATTGTAAAAGGTAAGGCTTTAATGATCTATGAAATTCAACTTTTACAATGCCTGAGCCTTCCACATACTCAACATAGGACAACCACGACACATAAATTTCTTTCCCGTCTCTGCTAATATCAAGCCGCTTTCCCGCTAATTCTTTTGCCGCGTTCTCAACCGCCTTATAGATATTGTTCCGCTTCTCAAGAGCAAACATTTTGGCGAAATCTTTAACCCGTATCTCATAACTCTTGAAATCTTTATCGCTACTGTGGATCAGGCTGCAAAGGTGCAAGATCAGCCGCTGTTCACCAAGCGTCAGACGGTAACGTGCCTCAATCAATTGGTTGCTCTTGCGAACCTCATTGCGTTCATTATGTTGCAGGGAGACTTGCGGAAGGTTGGAGACCGACACTTAACATGTACTCATAAAATTTCTAATACACATAATTATAGTACCTGAACAAACAATGTAAATAAAATTTTTTAAGTACACATAAGAACCCAATTTTTTGTATGTAATGCACCCTCTTTTGGTACATAGTTCACCCTCTTTTGGTACATAGTTCACCCTCTTTTGGTACATAGTTCACCCTCTTTTGGTACATAGTTCACCCTCTTTTGGTACATAGTTCACCCTCTTTTGGTACATAGTTCACCCTCTTTTGGTACATAGTTCACCCTCTTTTGGTACATAGTTAATGCTGTAACTAACTGACTTACAAAAGGAAAAATACGCTCTAAGTATTAATCTTGTAAGTAAGAAAGAACACAAGGGGGAACACCCTAAAACCACCACCCAACAGCCGTGTTGTGTGTGTTTTTTGCTTCGCAGGGAAGGGAAGAGAGGAGTTCAAAAGAACTTCAGCCTATTGTCCTTCCACTTCTTGGTATAACGGCTACTCGCTTAGCCAACTGAAATGCCGAAGAAGAAGGTTAACAGGGCGCGAGGTACGTTAGGGGCCAGCCTAAAACGCACCACGCGGGGCTGTAAGCCGTGCAAACGCGGAAAGGTGGGGATTGGAGGCTTGCATGAGCTGGAAGGCACAGAATAGCCTTCCAGCTCATTGTAGAGTGTAATCCTTTGTCACGCTGTCAAGGTTCGCTTTGCTTTCCACCTTGACAGAGATTGCACATGGATACTTTTGTATCCGGTTCCCGTATTTTTTAGCCCGTCAGATGGTGTCCGATGCTGATCGGTTTCTGTGCTGCTGTGGATGGTTTAGGTGAGTGCAAGATAAAGGCGTTGTAGAACCCCACCGCTAAGTCCATGACTTACCAGCGTTTTTCTATCTATCATACCGATTTTTCTGATATAAGGTGTGATCTAACCCTATGATATAAATGAGGAAAACGTTCTACCACACATTATTTTGAATGATGTTTGACCAATTCCGAGCCGCATCATTCTGGCAGAAATACCTGCTGTTAGTGGGCACGGCAAGCACCAATCTGCCACAAACCGCCATCTGTGACAGCACGAAAAACACCAAAATAGGCTTCAGAACCTGCTGGAAACGCTTCCAAAAAGGCCGAAACAAACCCTATTTGTAGGCATGACAACCTTGTTTTGTTACTTGATCAAGGTATGCTCGAATGAATTGTTAGCTGTGACCAATTTTTGCCACTAAATTTCGGCACTCGTAGATCACTGATTTGAGTTCATTATAATAGCGACGCATAGGTGCATTTTGCTTGTTATATGACGGAAGCGGATTGTGATGCCCATCCAGAACCTTCTCTAGATACAAAGACATCAGAACTAGAGCTCGAAAAGAGTTATGAACATTCTTTTCTAGTTCTTTCTCACGCTTCATAAATTTATCAAACTGACGTTTTTGATCCTCAAAATCAAATGGCTCTGACTTTGAGTGAACCAATCGGTTTCGCTGAAATATAAGAGATTTTAGAGCTGCATAGGGTGCTTCGTTCTTTGGCAGCTCAGTTCCTGTTACAAAACGAAGAACGACGAGCCATTTAGACAGGACATCAAGTCGATCTAGGTGATCACGGACGTAATCGTCGCCTAAGTGAATTGAAGCGAAGTCGTAGATTGCAGTTTCGAATGACATTGCAGAAAAGACAATGGCCTGCAACCCCGCAACATTTCGGAGATACTTAAGCTCTTCGAGCTTTTCGT
>NZ_CP072798.1 GCF_017901175.1 Thiothrix unzii | reverse complement strand
ATAAGAAACCAGTAATAGCACGACCTGTTTTAATATTGGTGTAATTGACGTTAATATCGCTGTATTTATTGATTTGATCAACTGCTACATCAATAACACGCTCTTTAAGGTCATAAATGCGCGGGTATTCACCTTCCAATTGCAACGTATTCTTTAGCCAATCAATGCTTATTTCCCGCTTGCCATATGTTACATATTGAGCCAGTAATTCATAAATCCTAATAGCGTGAACACTCGTCATTTTACTGATTTGTTTCAACAAATAAGGTGTGAACTTTATTTCAAGTTGTGAGATATATGGAATAATTCTTCGGCTGAAGACTATCTTGATATTGCCAGAACCATCTACATAACTTGCCTCATTAATCCAGCGTATTTTGATGACTTCAGGTTTTCCCGTTTCTTCGTCTATATCATGAATAACCAAGTGCCTAGAAAAGAGCGTATCCATTGCGGTTTTTAGCTGCCCGTAAACCTTTGCCGGATTAGTACCGAACTGTTGCGCAAATTCAACCGCACGTATGGTTAATGGATGATCGGGGACAGCGCAACCCCCTCATTACGGCTACGGCAAATGGCATACAAGATGATTTGATGCTCTATCTCGGTTAGCCGATAGCTCGCCTCCACCAAGCGATTAGATTTTACAACTTTTAGTTCTTTCAATTTAACAAACCAAATTGTACTCAGAAACAGGTATCCTAGTCCCTTAAGACGACAAAGTAAACAATATCGTTAGTTCACTGCAAATTTGTCGTTAGTTCACTGCAAATTTGTCGTTAGTTCACTGCAAATTTGTCGTTAGTTCACTGCAAATTTGTCGTTAGTTCACTGCAAATTTGTCGTTAGTTAGTCGCTGAAACGTAGCTGTGTAGCGGCTTTCAGCGGGTGTAAAACTATTAAAAACTATTAAAAATACTACAAACACAAGAAAACCAGAAAACGGCAAAAAAACAGGTTAGTTTGTTAGTTCTTTTGCTTCGCAAGGAGGGGAAGAAGAGGGGAGTTCAGAAGAACTTCAGCCTGTTGTCCTTCCACGCCTTGGTATCCACGACATTGGACTGGTAAGTCCTTGCTGCTAGTCGCGGAAGAACGGATACCTCCCCGACAAGCGAAAAAAGAAGGCTTTCAGGGCGCGGGGAAGAGTTCCTTTGCCTGAACACCTGCCACCGCGCTGGTAAGCCGTGACAACGGGAAGGCCAAAAAGAAAAAAGGCGCAACCGGATCAGATGCGCCCCAAAGGGACTTGCAGGCAGGAAAGGCTACTAACCCGCCCAGCTTTTGAGCATCGCAATGGTAACAAAAACGCAGGCAAGGTTACAATTAGATTGATTTTTGATCATTCCAGCGGGTATTGGGCAGCTACCCAAACAATCAAAAAACACAAGGGCATCTCCACAAAGCCCAAAACTAGGGGGAAGCAAGGCATCTTGGGGTTTGACGCTTCCCCCCGTTTTTCCGTCCGTCAGGTGGTGTCCTGTGCTGTTGCGTAGGGTTTAGGTGAGTGCAAGATAAAGGCGTTGTAGAAAGTTGCCGCTAAGTCGATGACTTACCAGCATTTTTCTATCTACTATGCTAATTTTCATGGTAGAAGGATTCAGGTAACATAATGATATTAATGGAAAAACATTTCTACAATACCGTTATTTGAATACTTCTTAAGCATTTCATGCCCTATCACCTTGGTACAAATACCTTGGGGTTTGGGGCAACGCCCCAATGGTAGGATGAATGCTAAATAGGATTTAGACATTCTTAGAAAACCTTCCAAGAACCCCAAAACCAACCCTATTTGCAGGGCTGGAAGTGAGGTTTTTAACTTCCAAATAGGGTGTACCCCAAATATCAACGTCATGTGTGACGAGCGCGGCAGGGAGTAAATTGGGCGAAGTCGCGGGCTGTCCCCGCGTCCGTCGTCGACATAATTGTTAGATTTCTTTTAATTTATAGTGCATGGGGCGACTGTTTTGAACTACATCATGAATCTCACTATCATTAAATCCAATAACTTTTAAAAAATGTAACTGAAGAATAACTTCCATTTTTTGACAAATAATCCAAAGTTCATCATCAGTTGCTGCACTGTCTCTTAGCTCTTTACTGTAATGGGTCAAATAATTTCTCGTATCTACGATTTTTCGTATTAACTTATTTCTGTCTTTAGAATTTCCAAATAAACTCTTGAATGGCTCAATAGTCTTTTTGATTCGCTGCCCTAAATTAATTTCATTGCCATGTTTTAACCTTCCTTGAAGCCACTCTTTATGGCTTTCTGGGCAAAAATCAACTAAAGTTGAAACTAAATTATCGAATTCAGATGAGTGCATTATAGTATCGCTATTAGTCCTTCGATGATATGTTTCAAGTCCTTGGACTAATGATAAAAACTGGCTGTCAATATATTTTTGTGATCCTGTTTTTACAGAAAAGTATAAGTTTAGAGCCGGGTCTATTACTTCATAAGCATCAAGCCAATTATTGACAACATCCTGGAAGTTGGATTTTATGGTATTAAAGACAAATAACATCTGATGCCATGATTTTTTTACTGCCTTCTCAGTAAATGGAATGCTTTTATAATAAACTTTAATTGGAATTAAATGTTTTTTCCCATTGCTATATTCTCTATAAATTTCTAATGAAGTAGCTGTTACATCTTGTAGAGTGACTATATCATCAATGGCAAAGCACATTAAGTTTGTTAACTTGTGTGCAATCTCAATAAATTTATTTAACGGGGTTGGAAAGGTTGATTTTATTTTGAAAAGTGCGTTTTGTGTGATTTTTACTTCTGAGACATTCGAGGCAGTTGGTAAAGTATAAGAAAAGTAAATTTCTAAGCTCATCCCGTTATTAAGATATATCTTTATGTTTTCGGGTGGTGAATAGTTAATTGATGTAGTGTTGGTCTCCCAATTATTTTCAACTTTGATGCCGGAAATACTCACCCATTCATTAAAACAATCAACGGAAAATGATAAAGATTCAAAAGTAACTTCTTCTTGTGCATCATAAGCGACTCCGCTTAATACTTTATTTATACAAATTTTGGATTTTGAAATACCACCGAATGAAATGCTTTTAGTTGTGTAAAAACAATCATCAAGTGTTACTAAGCCATCGTCTTCTATATGACCAATAATTCTATTGAAATCATCTTCTCCATTTAAGCTTTTGATGTTATCTTTAAATAGATCAATAACTTCAAGCTCAATACCTCCTCCATTCTTGATGGTTAATACTCCTGGTATTTTCTTTTCAGAATTATTAGGCAACCAAAAGTAACCCGTCTTAATGTATGTATTATTGATTCTCATGTGGGTGTCTTAAAATCTAACAGTTTATTAGGCTGCGCTCAGGAATATTAGGCTATGCGGACGCAGCCTATCCGAATATGCGGAACAGTTTTCCGTGCGGTAAGTTGTTGTCAGCATAATCATTTCCTTGGCTTGGACACTCATTGACCAGAACTATACAGCCTACCGTTCGTCACTGGATAGTGTTTTTTACGCAGGAGCTGGAGCATCTGACTTCCTATCAGTTGCCTTGGGGCTTTGCCCCAAACCCCAAGGTATTTGGAACCAGGATGATGTTAGCCCATAATCACGCAGCTACCGACATGGGGGAAATATGAACAAATCCGAAATCATCCGTAACCTGTCCTACAGGTTGTCAGACATGCCAACGGCTGACGTTGACCGGGCGGTTAACCTGCTGCTGGATTTGCTCGGCTCCACCATTGCAGCCGGGAACCGCTGCGAGGTTCGTGATTTTGGTGTGTTCTCCCGGCACACCCACCGGGCGCGGACAGGCCGCAATCCTAGGACGGGTGGAGCGGTGGACGTGCCTGCCAGATACTCAGTCCATTTCAAACCGGGTAAGGAGCTTCGTAAACGGGTTGATGATGCCAAGGGTGACTTTCAGATACAGGATTGAACACTAATAATGTCAGGTTCAATTTTGTCCTTAACGCCGTGTCCTGTTTGGTGGGGCTGAGCATTTCTTATTGTTTTGATGCCTGACTGGCGTACACTTCAGCAGAACAAAACTAAACATGGCATTACTGCATGGAAATCACCATAAAATCCGCCGCCGAAATGGCAAAAGTCAGCCGTAATACCATATACCAAGCCATCCGTGACGGCAGGATGTCCCGCAGCCCCAGTGGCAAAGTGGATAGTTCCGAGGTGTTGCGTGTGTTCGGGAACCCCAGCGACCGCCTAACGAGGCAAGAAGAACGGGAACACATTGAACACCTGAAAACACAACAGCAAAACTTAACACCATTGGACATGATGAGTGCAGAAAAGGAAGCGTTGTACCAAGCCCGGATCAAGGCACTTGAGGACACTTTACGGCAAACACAAGAACGGGAACAGCAGCATATTGAGCGGGAAGAATGGCATCGCAGGCAGATCGACAAGCTAACTGATGCCATCAAATTGCTGGAAGCGCCGAAGGCCAGCGCCAAGCCGAAAGCCCTCTTCGACCGCCTTTTTGGTGGTTGATTGCCAAAAAAGCCATTCCGCCTATAATGGGCTTTCTAGCTGTTAACCTTTGAGAATATGACTATGCAAGTTTTGCCCTCCCTTGAGGTGAAAAATAAGTTTGGGAAGTTTTCCACCATCGTTGACCGTGGGGAAATCGTGACAGTCACCAAGCACGGGGAACCCACAATGGTGGTTCTCCCCGTCCGATTTGCCCAAGAGATACAAAGGGCTTTGAGGCGGTACTATGTCACCGAAAAAGTGAAAGTCAGCGATGGGATTTTAGAATGGTTGGTGGAACTTCCCTTGTCAGAGGAAACGGCTACACCCGCACCAGCCTTTGATGAAGAGGCGGAAAAACAAAAAATCAGGGAAATGGTAGCCAAAGAGTTGGGTATACCCGTCCCCAAGCCGTCTACCAGAGAAGCGGCTTTAGCCGCTTTTGACCGATACGAGGAAGAAGCCCTTAAGAATAAACAGCCCCCCATGACCGACGAGGAAGAGGCGGAATTTATGAAGCTCGTGGATGAGGCACGGGAAGAGGTATGGCAGGAACAGCAGGCAGAAAAAGCAAAGCTCCCCGTATCCGCCAGCCACTAACCAAGAAAATCCTATGACCACCACGCAAAAACGGCTCGTACTGGATACGAACACCCTGATTAGTGCCTTTGTTAATGAATCTTCTGCCAGCGCCTCATTTTTTCGCCAAGTAAGGCGGACACACGAACTTTTGGCCTCCACCGAAACCATTGCAGAACTCGTCAAAACCATTCAAAAAAACAAATTCAACAAAAGCTTTGAAGGAAGGGAGGAAAAACGGAAAGGACTGGTTATTGATTACACCGACCTTGTGACGGTGGTTATTATTACTCAGGTTTCGACTGAATGCCGCGACCCAAAAGACAATAAATTCCTTTCCCTTGCCTTATCTGGCGGTGCGGATTTTATTATTTCAGGGGACAAGGATTTGACTGTGCTTAACCCCTACCACGGGATAAGGATACTCACCATGCGGGAATATGCTGATGAGGTCGGTATTGTTTTGTAGCGCGTAGGATTATGAAGCGCAATAACAAAACACAGGCTCCCTACAAAAGCCGGGTTTCCCCGGCTTCCCCCTTCACTGCCGGAACCCCAGCAGCCGCCAGACGGTGACGCGGAGGCACTCCCGGAAATCGGTGCTTTTCCATCCGCCACGGCAAAATCCCAGCAACCGCACCAGCGCACCCACAAAAAACGGCCTGTAATGCCCTGAAGGCAGCGTTTCCACGCCATTGGCCTCCAGCCACTCATAAACAACCGCAAGCGCGTCAGCGCCAATCTGGGGCGAAATAGCGGGGATTTCTGCCGCCACCCTTGCCGCCAGTTCCTGCCGCCGCCGTTTGTCGTCCGGGTACATCTGCATGATGAGCGCCAACTGGCTGATGGTGTCATGGTTCCCTTGGTTCATGCTTGCCCCCATCCGCCAAGATGAAACGGGGGTAAGGTGGCCTGCCGGTGTAGCGTGGGTTTGCCCGCAGGATGCCCTGTGCAAACGCTTTGGCCCGGAACAGCCCCGCCAAGGCGTGCAGGCCACCCGGCAGGATCGCCACGCGCAACCCGGCACGGATGCGCAGGTGCAGGAAACGTTGGGCAGGCCGCGCCGCCAGCACCGGGACACCTGCCAGCAGTTCCGCCAGCCAAGCACTGTACAGGGTTTCAAAATGGGGAGACAACACAGCGGGCACATGGCGGCGTACACCTGCCAATGCCTCCTGCATCAGCTCCCCCGCAATGGGCGCATACACCCCCCGTACATTGGGGCGGCTAGGGGCTGGGGATACCCCCCGTACATTGGGGGCAGGCCATCGGGGAAGGTTTTCCTGATGTACGTCCCCCCTGTTTCGGGTACCGGGGGAAGGGGGGAGGGATGGGGTAAGCCTGCCCGCCGCCCGCAGGAGCTTGGCGGCAAAGGTTTCACCGCTGCCCGGTGTTGGCTTGTTGGGGGTGGATACGGTTGTATCCGAATCGGCAGCGCCGGGTATGTCGCCCGTCTCAAATTTGCGCACGGACGGGCGCAGGTTGCTATCATGCGTCTGCATTTTTCAATCTCCATTTCAGGTTGAAAGTGAAGTCCTGCCTCAGAAGCTCGAATTTCTGGGGTAGGGCGACTACGTTACAAAAGGTTACAATGTTGGGTTAGTTACCTCCTCGTTTTGTTTTGCTGCTTGATAAAGGGTTTCCAGTGCAAAATATTTCTGTTTCAGGGTTTCCGCTTGATTCCACAATGCCGCATCATGGGTTAATTTGGAATTATGTTGCAGGGATTTAATCTCACCTGCCAACTCGCGCAATTCTGCCGCCATTTTGTTTAGTTTTTCTGCCGCATGAACCGTTTGTTTACCTTCAATCGCTTCTTTCTGCTCAAGTTCCAAATCATGCCCCCAATCCTGTTTTAGCGCACTGTTCAAGAAACCTGCATAAGATTTGGCGGCATTGGCATTGCTGTACAAGATATTACGCTTGACGTAATCAAAGCCGTGTTTCTTTTCGGATGATTCAAGAGCGGCAATAACGGATTTCTTGGCGCGGTGTGCATCCGGTACAAATGCCAACAGCGTTTTAAAGTCAGTGTTGTTATTTTCAACTTTGGCGGCTTCATCTATTTTTGGCTTTGTTTTATTAATCGTGAATAAGAAACCAGTAATAGCACGACCTGTTTTAATATTGGTGTAATTGACGTTAATATCGCTGTATTTATTGATTTGATCAACTGCTACATCAATAACACGCTCTTTAAGGTCATAAATGCGCGGGTATTCACCTTCCAATTGCAACGTATTCTTTAGCCAATCAATGCTTATTTCCCGCTTGCCATATGTTACATATTGAGCCAGTAATTCATAAATCCTAATAGCGTGAACACTCGTCATTTTACTGATTTGTTTCAACAAATAAGGTGTGAACTTTATTTCAAGTTGTGAGATATATGGAATAATTCTTCGGCTGAAGACTATCTTGATATTGCCAGAACCATCTACATAACTTGCCTCATTAATCCAGCGTATTTTGATGACTTCAGGTTTTCCCGTTTCTTCGTCTATATCATGAATAACCAAGTGCCTAGAAAAGAGCGTATCCATTGCGGTTTTTAGCTGCCCGTAAACCTTTGCCGGATTAGTACCGAACTGTTGCGCAAATTCAACCGCACGTATGGTTAATGGATGATCGGGGGACAGCGCAACCCCCTCATTACGGCTACGGCAAATGGCATACAAGATGATTTGATGCTCTATCTCGGTTAGCCGATAGCTCGCCTCCACCAAGCGATTAGATTTTACAACTTTTAGTTCTTTCAATTTAACAAACCAAATTGTACTCAGAAACAGGTATCCTAGTCCCTTAAGACGACAAAGTAAACAATATCGTTAGTTCACTGCAAAT
This sequence comes from Thiothrix unzii, assembly GCF_017901175.1. Taxonomy (NCBI): domain Bacteria; kingdom Pseudomonadati; phylum Pseudomonadota; class Gammaproteobacteria; order Thiotrichales; family Thiotrichaceae; genus Thiothrix; species Thiothrix unzii. Next base: position 6,407 of record NZ_CP072798.1, on the reverse strand, counting down.
TTGTCGTTAGTTCACTGCAAATTTGTCGTTAGTTCACTGCAAATTTGTCGTTAGTTCACTGCAAATTTGTCGTTAGTTCACTGCAAATTTGTCGTTAGTTAGTCGCTGAAACGTAGCTGTGTAGCGGCTTTCAGCGGGTGTAAAACTATTAAAAACTATTAAAAATACTACAAACACAAGAAAACCAGAAAACGGCAAAAAAACAGGTTAGTTTGTTAGTTCTTTTGCTTCGCAAGGAGGGGAAGAAGAGGGGAGTTCAGAAGAACTTCAGCCTGTTGTCCTTCCACGCCTTGGTATCCACGACATTGGACTGGTAAGTCCTTGCTGCTAGTCGCGGAAGAACGGATACCTCCCCGACAAGCGAAAAAAGAAGGCTTTCAGGGCGCGGGGAAGAGTTCCTTTGCCTGAACACCTGCCACCGCGCTGGTAAGCCGTGACAACGGGAAGGCCAAAAAGAAAAAAGGCGCAACCGGATCAGATGCGCCCCAAAGGGACTTGCAGGCAGGAAAGGCTACTAACCCGCCCAGCTTTTGAGCATCGCAATGGTAACAAAAACGCAGGCAAGGTTACAATTAGATTGATTTTTGATCATTCCAGCGGGTATTGGGCAGCTACCCAAACAATCAAAAAACACAAGGGCATCTCCACAAAGCCCAAAACTAGGGGGAAGCAAGGCATCTTGGGGTTTGACGCTTCCCCCCGTTTTTCCGTCCGTCAGGTGGTGTCCTGTGCTGTTGCGTAGGGTTTAGGTGAGTGCAAGATAAAGGCGTTGTAGAAAGTTGCCGCTAAGTCGATGACTTACCAGCATTTTTCTATCTACTATGCTAATTTTCATGGTAGAAGGATTCAGGTAACATAATGATATTAATGGAAAAACATTTCTACAATACCGTTATTTGAATACTTCTTAAGCATTTCATGCCCTATCACCTTGGTACAAATACCTTGGGGTTTGGGGCAACGCCCCAATGGTAGGATGAATGCTAAATAGGATTTAGACATTCTTAGAAAACCTTCCAAGAACCCCAAAACCAACCCTATTTGCAGGGCTGGAAGTGAGGTTTTTAACTTCCAAATAGGGTGTACCCCAAATATCAACGTCATGTGTGACGAGCGCGGCAGGGAGTAAATTGGGCGAAGTCGCGGGCTGTCCCCGCGTCCGTCGTCGACATAATTGTTAGATTTCTTTTAATTTATAGTGCATGGGGCGACTGTTTTGAACTACATCATGAATCTCACTATCATTAAATCCAATAACTTTTAAAAAATGTAACTGAAGAATAACTTCCATTTTTTGACAAATAATCCAAAGTTCATCATCAGTTGCTGCACTGTCTCTTAGCTCTTTACTGTAATGGGTCAAATAATTTCTCGTATCTACGATTTTTCGTATTAACTTATTTCTGTCTTTAGAATTTCCAAATAAACTCTTGAATGGCTCAATAGTCTTTTTGATTCGCTGCCCTAAATTAATTTCATTGCCATGTTTTAACCTTCCTTGAAGCCACTCTTTATGGCTTTCTGGGCAAAAATCAACTAAAGTTGAAACTAAATTATCGAATTCAGATGAGTGCATTATAGTATCGCTATTAGTCCTTCGATGATATGTTTCAAGTCCTTGGACTAATGATAAAAACTGGCTGTCAATATATTTTTGTGATCCTGTTTTTACAGAAAAGTATAAGTTTAGAGCCGGGTCTATTACTTCATAAGCATCAAGCCAATTATTGACAACATCCTGGAAGTTGGATTTTATGGTATTAAAGACAAATAACATCTGATGCCATGATTTTTTTACTGCCTTCTCAGTAAATGGAATGCTTTTATAATAAACTTTAATTGGAATTAAATGTTTTTTCCCATTGCTATATTCTCTATAAATTTCTAATGAAGTAGCTGTTACATCTTGTAGAGTGACTATATCATCAATGGCAAAGCACATTAAGTTTGTTAACTTGTGTGCAATCTCAATAAATTTATTTAACGGGGTTGGAAAGGTTGATTTTATTTTGAAAAGTGCGTTTTGTGTGATTTTTACTTCTGAGACATTCGAGGCAGTTGGTAAAGTATAAGAAAAGTAAATTTCTAAGCTCATCCCGTTATTAAGATATATCTTTATGTTTTCGGGTGGTGAATAGTTAATTGATGTAGTGTTGGTCTCCCAATTATTTTCAACTTTGATGCCGGAAATACTCACCCATTCATTAAAACAATCAACGGAAAATGATAAAGATTCAAAAGTAACTTCTTCTTGTGCATCATAAGCGACTCCGCTTAATACTTTATTTATACAAATTTTGGATTTTGAAATACCACCGAATGAAATGCTTTTAGTTGTGTAAAAACAATCATCAAGTGTTACTAAGCCATCGTCTTCTATATGACCAATAATTCTATTGAAATCATCTTCTCCATTTAAGCTTTTGATGTTATCTTTAAATAGATCAATAACTTCAAGCTCAATACCTCCTCCATTCTTGATGGTTAATACTCCTGGTATTTTCTTTTCAGAATTATTAGGCAACCAAAAGTAACCCGTCTTAATGTATGTATTATTGATTCTCATGTGGGTGTCTTAAAATCTAACAGTTTATTAGGCTGCGCTCAGGAATATTAGGCTATGCGGACGCAGCCTATCCGAATATGCGGAACAGTTTTCCGTGCGGTAAGTTGTTGTCAGCATAATCATTTCCTTGGCTTGGACACTCATTGACCAGAACTATACAGCCTACCGTTCGTCACTGGATAGTGTTTTTTACGCAGGAGCTGGAGCATCTGACTTCCTATCAGTTGCCTTGGGGCTTTGCCCCAAACCCCAAGGTATTTGGAACCAGGATGATGTTAGCCCATAATCACGCAGCTACCGACATGGGGGAAATATGAACAAATCCGAAATCATCCGTAACCTGTCCTACAGGTTGTCAGACATGCCAACGGCTGACGTTGACCGGGCGGTTAACCTGCTGCTGGATTTGCTCGGCTCCACCATTGCAGCCGGGAACCGCTGCGAGGTTCGTGATTTTGGTGTGTTCTCCCGGCACACCCACCGGGCGCGGACAGGCCGCAATCCTAGGACGGGTGGAGCGGTGGACGTGCCTGCCAGATACTCAGTCCATTTCAAACCGGGTAAGGAGCTTCGTAAACGGGTTGATGATGCCAAGGGTGACTTTCAGATACAGGATTGAACACTAATAATGTCAGGTTCAATTTTGTCCTTAACGCCGTGTCCTGTTTGGTGGGGCTGAGCATTTCTTATTGTTTTGATGCCTGACTGGCGTACACTTCAGCAGAACAAAACTAAACATGGCATTACTGCATGGAAATCACCATAAAATCCGCCGCCGAAATGGCAAAAGTCAGCCGTAATACCATATACCAAGCCATCCGTGACGGCAGGATGTCCCGCAGCCCCAGTGGCAAAGTGGATAGTTCCGAGGTGTTGCGTGTGTTCGGGAACCCCAGCGACCGCCTAACGAGGCAAGAAGAACGGGAACACATTGAACACCTGAAAACACAACAGCAAAACTTAACACCATTGGACATGATGAGTGCAGAAAAGGAAGCGTTGTACCAAGCCCGGATCAAGGCACTTGAGGACACTTTACGGCAAACACAAGAACGGGAACAGCAGCATATTGAGCGGGAAGAATGGCATCGCAGGCAGATCGACAAGCTAACTGATGCCATCAAATTGCTGGAAGCGCCGAAGGCCAGCGCCAAGCCGAAAGCCCTCTTCGACCGCCTTTTTGGTGGTTGATTGCCAAAAAAGCCATTCCGCCTATAATGGGCTTTCTAGCTGTTAACCTTTGAGAATATGACTATGCAAGTTTTGCCCTCCCTTGAGGTGAAAAATAAGTTTGGGAAGTTTTCCACCATCGTTGACCGTGGGGAAATCGTGACAGTCACCAAGCACGGGGAACCCACAATGGTGGTTCTCCCCGTCCGATTTGCCCAAGAGATACAAAGGGCTTTGAGGCGGTACTATGTCACCGAAAAAGTGAAAGTCAGCGATGGGATTTTAGAATGGTTGGTGGAACTTCCCTTGTCAGAGGAAACGGCTACACCCGCACCAGCCTTTGATGAAGAGGCGGAAAAACAAAAAATCAGGGAAATGGTAGCCAAAGAGTTGGGTATACCCGTCCCCAAGCCGTCTACCAGAGAAGCGGCTTTAGCCGCTTTTGACCGATACGAGGAAGAAGCCCTTAAGAATAAACAGCCCCCCATGACCGACGAGGAAGAGGCGGAATTTATGAAGCTCGTGGATGAGGCACGGGAAGAGGTATGGCAGGAACAGCAGGCAGAAAAAGCAAAGCTCCCCGTATCCGCCAGCCACTAACCAAGAAAATCCTATGACCACCACGCAAAAACGGCTCGTACTGGATACGAACACCCTGATTAGTGCCTTTGTTAATGAATCTTCTGCCAGCGCCTCATTTTTTCGCCAAGTAAGGCGGACACACGAACTTTTGGCCTCCACCGAAACCATTGCAGAACTCGTCAAAACCATTCAAAAAAACAAATTCAACAAAAGCTTTGAAGGAAGGGAGGAAAAACGGAAAGGACTGGTTATTGATTACACCGACCTTGTGACGGTGGTTATTATTACTCAGGTTTCGACTGAATGCCGCGACCCAAAAGACAATAAATTCCTTTCCCTTGCCTTATCTGGCGGTGCGGATTTTATTATTTCAGGGGACAAGGATTTGACTGTGCTTAACCCCTACCACGGGATAAGGATACTCACCATGCGGGAATATGCTGATGAGGTCGGTATTGTTTTGTAGCGCGTAGGATTATGAAGCGCAATAACAAAACACAGGCTCCCTACAAAAGCCGGGTTTCCCCGGCTTCCCCCTTCACTGCCGGAACCCCAGCAGCCGCCAGACGGTGACGCGGAGGCACTCCCGGAAATCGGTGCTTTTCCATCCGCCACGGCAAAATCCCAGCAACCGCACCAGCGCACCCACAAAAAACGGCCTGTAATGCCCTGAAGGCAGCGTTTCCACGCCATTGGCCTCCAGCCACTCATAAACAACCGCAAGCGCGTCAGCGCCAATCTGGGGCGAAATAGCGGGGATTTCTGCCGCCACCCTTGCCGCCAGTTCCTGCCGCCGCCGTTTGTCGTCCGGGTACATCTGCATGATGAGCGCCAACTGGCTGATGGTGTCATGGTTCCCTTGGTTCATGCTTGCCCCCATCCGCCAAGATGAAACGGGGGTAAGGTGGCCTGCCGGTGTAGCGTGGGTTTGCCCGCAGGATGCCCTGTGCAAACGCTTTGGCCCGGAACAGCCCCGCCAAGGCGTGCAGGCCACCCGGCAGGATCGCCACGCGCAACCCGGCACGGATGCGCAGGTGCAGGAAACGTTGGGCAGGCCGCGCCGCCAGCACCGGGACACCTGCCAGCAGTTCCGCCAGCCAAGCACTGTACAGGGTTTCAAAATGGGGAGACAACACAGCGGGCACATGGCGGCGTACACCTGCCAATGCCTCCTGCATCAGCTCCCCCGCAATGGGCGCATACACCCCCCGTACATTGGGGCGGCTAGGGGCTGGGGATACCCCCCGTACATTGGGGGCAGGCCATCGGGGAAGGTTTTCCTGATGTACGTCCCCCCTGTTTCGGGTACCGGGGGAAGGGGGGAGGGATGGGGTAAGCCTGCCCGCCGCCCGCAGGAGCTTGGCGGCAAAGGTTTCACCGCTGCCCGGTGTTGGCTTGTTGGGGGTGGATACGGTTGTATCCGAATCGGCAGCGCCGGGTATGTCGCCCGTCTCAAATTTGCGCACGGACGGGCGCAGGTTGCTATCATGCGTCTGCATTTTTCAATCTCCATTTCAGGTTGAAAGTGAAGTCCTGCCTCAGAAGCTCGAATTTCTGGGGTAGGGCGACTACGTTACAAAAGGTTACAATGTTGGGTTAGTTACCTCCTCGTTTTGTTTTGCTGCTTGATAAAGGGTTTCCAGTGCAAAATATTTCTGTTTCAGGGTTTCCGCTTGATTCCACAATGCCGCATCATGGGTTAATTTGGAATTATGTTGCAGGGATTTAATCTCACCTGCCAACTCGCGCAATTCTGCCGCCATTTTGTTTAGTTTTTCTGCCGCATGAACCGTTTGTTTACCTTCAATCGCTTCTTTCTGCTCAAGTTCCAAATCATGCCCCCAATCCTGTTTTAGCGCACTGTTCAAGAAACCTGCATAAGATTTGGCGGCATTGGCATTGCTGTACAAGATATTACGCTTGACGTAATCAAAGCCGTGTTTCTTTTCGGATGATTCAAGAGCGGCAATAACGGATTTCTTGGCGCGGTGTGCATCCGGTACAAATGCCAACAGCGTTTTAAAGTCAGTGTTGTTATTTTCAACTTTGGCGGCTTCATCTATTTTTGGCTTTGTTTTATTAATCGTGA
>NZ_CP072797.1 GCF_017901175.1 Thiothrix unzii | reverse complement strand
ATACCAATAAATCACTATCCCCCGAAACGATTATTTCAGCATCAACGGAGAGGGCAAGGGCTAAAAACTTATTGTCGTCTTTATCTCGGCAGTCCGTCACAGTAAAGGCGGGGTTTGCTTCCGTGGCTTGCTCTTGGTAGCTCAAAAAGAAACCCTCCCGGTTATCCCCAAATCGTCTGCGGTAAGTTTCAAACTTGGGAAGATCAACGACCCGCCGAAGTTCTGCAAGGGTAGCGGATGAATAAAACAGGTGTTCGTGCGTCTTGGCATACTCAAAAACGAAACTTGGGAAAGAGTCTGGTTTAATAACCGCACTGATCAAAGCATTCGTATCGAAAATAACCCGCTTTTTCTCTTGGTTCATATTATGGGCTTTAGTTAATGGCTGGCTTGGGTTGATTCTAAAGCCCGTTGTTCCGCCCGATACTGTTTCACTTCCGCATTTACAAAAGATAAGAGTTCGTCGTCCGTCATGTCGGCAATGTCTGGGTGTGGGTCTGGAAGGTCTGCCACTTGGTCAAGCCAGCCATCCAAAAAAGCACTTTTCCGAAGTGTTACCCCTGAATTTCGTTCTATCTTCTCGACGATTGCCTCCTTTCGTGCCGTTTTGGTGGTGGGTCTGGTTGTCCGAAAAGTAGGCTTTACCCCAAGAGCAAGACGGCAGGCATACAAAAGAAAATCATCCCGCCCCATTTTTCGCATAAGCGCGGAAACCTTGGCTTTCTCTATGGGGGAAAGTCCAGCAGGTAAGATGTCGGGGGTTATCCCTTGTCGTGTGGTCATTGTCTGCATACCTGAAAAATTAGGTGTATAGGCTCATTGTAGGCTGAACAGGAAGAAAGGCAAACTTACCGGCCTAGAACACGATCTATGAAGCCCTTGAGCCGTTCGGCTTGTGTTGGTGGGGTAGGTGGTGCTGGTGTTCTTGGGGCTTCTAGGAGCTTTATGGTGTCTGTTAGCTTCTCGATTTGTCCCCGTTGCCACTGCTCACGGTCGCAGGCTTGGTTTAAAGCTTCCTCCAGCATACGAACCTTGTCCGCTTGGGCTTTGTACAGAGGGTGGTTTTCTATGTCTTGGAAATTGTCCACAGGTGTCTTGGGAGTGTCTTGGCTGACTGTCTTGGGAGACGAACCGAAAACACGGAAAAGCTCCGATGTGTCTATTTTCCCGTTGGGTGTCTTGGAGAGTTCACCGCTTGCAATCCTTTTGTAGATTGTACTCCTGCCAACCTTAAGGCTCTTTGATGCTTCTAAAATAGAAATTTCCATGGGTGTCCCGGCGATTGTCTACAAGTGTCTTGAAGGGAGTCTACGCGGGACACTGGCGAGACAAAAGGATTACTGATGGTTGTGCATCATCCTGGTTCCAAATACCTTGGGGTTTGGGGCAAAGCCCCAAGGCAACTGATAAAAAGTCAGATGCTCTGATCCCTGCGTAAAAAACACTATCCAGCGACAAACGGCAGGCTGTATAGTTCTGGTCAATGAGTGTACACACCAAGGAAGTAGCCATGCAGACAACAACTTACCGCCCGGAAAACCGTTCCGCATATTCGGATAGGCTGCGTCTGCATAGACTGATATTCCTGACCGCCGTATAACAAACTGTTGGCGTGGGGAAAAACAAAAAGCATCGCCAGATTGATGACGTTTAAAAAGATGGGGCTTCCCTTGCTAACAAGTAGAGCTTACCAAGTTGAATGATGGTAAACAGAAAACTTTTTATCTCAGCAGTAACTTTATGATACTGAGATATACCTGTAAAAAGTGAAATCTAAAGAAGGTTGTGAACAATGGATGGAATAATTGTTATTATCGTAATTATTGCTATAATAGCCGCAATAAAATCTGGAAATCGAGGATCAGGAAGCATTGGTGGCATATATGATGGAGACATGAAGTCTATGAAATGCCCTGAATGCAGATCAACTGACATAGGCTACTATATTAGTTCATCAATAAATGGTGCTGATTATAAATGCAATAAATGCGGAAACAAATGGTAATCATAAAAATATCTCTAATAACTCCATTGCCGAGATTGATGATTGCCCTATCGTTCACAGTGCGCTGATGCGTGACAGACAACGCCAACTTGAACGACCGAAAACAGAGAGATTATCCGTTGCCGACAAAATACGGTGGTTTCGTTCATTTACTCAGATTGGTGGTTGCCCCATCTTTCACGGTGCGCTGATGCGTAATAGATCGTGCCTGATTTATGCTTTGTTTTTGCCGTGCATCATTCAACAGTCGTGCCACTGCTCATCGGCTGATAATGCGCCAACAAGACATTCGACGACGGACGCGGTGACAGCTCATCACTCCGATCAATCAGTTTACCGCTGCGCCCGTCAATTCGGACGTTAGACATCGTTACACCCTATAATTCTTAGAGTAATTTTATGGCAAAAAAGAAATTAAATGGTCGCTTCTACTTTGAATTAACTACCAACTATAACTTAATCGGAGAGTATTCAAGTAATTATAGCCAACACAGTGAACCAGAGTCAGCAAGTAGAATTTATTCTGAAGATGAAGATAAAGACTATGACTTTACTGGAGAATATCTTACGGTTTGGCACGAAGATGGTGATTCGATAATCGCAAATCTAAATATCACAGCAAAACCAAATTGTAAAAATATATACTCATTAGTATGGAAGTCAACTAAAGACCAAAATGTAATATATTTTACAGGTGAGGCCATGTTATATAGAAACGCTATAATTGGTGATTATCGTCCAGGACGATAAAATTATATTTTATAATTTCAAAGTGAGTACGATATGAAGTTACAAGTAAAGCACAGTAAAAAATATCTAGCAAAAGATAACAATGAAAGAGTTATTCAAAACATAAAAGCTGATGAATGGATGTTTGTTTCTGATAATAATGAAGAAATCAATCAAAAATCAGGAGATTTTGGAAGAATCGTATTGAAAGATTCAAAAGACCCATCACGTTGCTTACAGCCATCAAGTAACTTTCCTCGTGATGGTTGGCTTATTGACTTAGCTCCTGTTCAAATAGGAAATGATAGCCAATTATGGCATTTTATACTAGAAGATGAAGATGGATTTTATGTTATCGAGAATAAAAATGAACGCCGAGAAGATGGAAAAAATATTAAGATTACACAAGCCTGCATGGATGTCTGTGAGGCTAAAATGAGTGATGGCATTATAGTTATAGTTTACCATATTAATGGTGGAACTGGTTCTGGTAATCAACGATGGAAAATAATTAATACATCAGATGACATTAAATTGGCTAACTTTGCCCATCCCCCGAAATTGTAAAATCTGCCAAATTAGTGGGGGAAACCGCGTCCCATTTATTTGCACCGTAATTCTTCCACGGCAGAATGCGGGTTGGCGGGGTGTTTGTACGTAGGGTTCAATTGGGACATGGAGTGTAAGCCATTGTCTGGTTTCGGTATCCAACCAAACACATACAGCAACCGTCTTGAAAGTGCCAAAACGTGGATTTTACAATTTCGGGGGGGCAAAGTTCGCCATCATAAATTAAAAGGATTTCGACTTAATATATGCTGAGCCAAGCGAGATGTTTCTGTTTCATACCAGTTATATGCTGATTGGGAATTCCTTCTTCGTGTTACTTTGGCTAAAGGTAGCTCTAATATTAAATTAGATATTGAATTCAAATTCATAATTTGAAAAAATTCTTGCCTAGGCCAAAAATTACCATTTCTTAAATCACCATCTCTTACCGAGCTTATCAATATATCGTAACCGCCATTTGCATCAAAAAACCCCTTGAAATTATTGATTATATTAACATCATCTGTTGCACTGTTAACTATAATCCTGATTTTTTTATTAAAAGTATTCACGCCGTCAATTACCGCCATAAAATCAACAAATGGATTATTATTTAATGAATTCAGGGCATTACTATTATAGCTTTTGGCGGAAGCCAAAAGAAACCCTGGCTTATTTAATATCCACAGCGCCAATCCATGTATTAAATGGCTTTTGCCAACGCTTGGAGCTCCGCCCACCAACAAACAATCCATTACAAATCCTCATTGAGTTAATAATTAATTAAACTTGTCATATTTCTAATATAGTATCGAAGCATTACGATGTTTCATTTCTAGCATCAGATGCTACATGATGGTCAATAATTAAACAATATGGAAAGGATATTTAGCTTGGCAACCATTGAGGTTTTTCTCAAAACCCTAAGGTATTTGCGCCAAGGTGATGCGGAATTGAATTGGTCAAACATCATTCAAAATAATGCGTGGTAGAACGTTTTTCTAATTTATATCATATGGTTAGTCCTTACCTTATATCAGAAAAATCGGCGTGATAGATAGAAAAACGCGGATAAGTCATAGACTTAGCGGCGGAGTTCTACAACGCCTTTATCTTGCACTCACCTAACCCCACGCCGGAATGCAGAAACCGATTAGGATTGGACACCATCCGAGGGTTGGAAAGGCTTTCCAGCGCGGTGGAATGTGTTCAGGCAAGGGAAACTTTCCTCACGCCCTGGAAGCCTTCTTTTTTCGCTTGTCGGGGAGGTATCCGTTCTTCTGCGACTAGCAGCAAGGGCTTACCAGTCCAGTGTCGTGGATGCCAAGGAGTGGAAGAACAGCAGGCTGAAGTTTTCCTCCCTATTCCTACCTCCCCGCGAAGCAAAAACACACACAACAAAAACGCAACTACGAAAGTGAGGGGTGCGCACGCGCACGCTTTGTGTGTTTAACAATCTTTATCCCTTAATCCTTTAGACGTTAATAACTAATTAAATATAAATGGTTTTTTCGTCTAACTATGGACAAAAAGCGGGTGAACTATGGACAAAAAGCGGGTGAACTATGGACAAAAAGCGGGTGAACTATGGACAAAAAGCGGGTGAACTATGGACAAAAAGCGGGTGAACTATGGACAAAAAGCGGGTGAACTATGGACAAAAAGCGGGTGAACTATGGACAAAAAAAGTATGTTGACAACAATTTAACGCCCTATATACTTATGTGGTCTCGGATTTTTTATGGTCAATATTTGAGTATTTTTTGTGTTTGATAACGAAAATCAAATTCTTATTAAGAAAAGTAACGATCTTATAGAGGCTCGCTACAGGCTCACGCTGGGTGAGCAGCGGCTTGTACTATTGCTTGCCTCACAGATCAGGAAAGACGATAAGGATTTCAATTATTATGAAATAAAGATTTCAGATTTTGCTGAAATGTTCGGTTTGAAAACAGATAAATCTTTATATGAAAAAGTAGAGAAGATAGCAGGTGATTTATTAGGGAAAAAACTATATTTAAAAAATGATGGTAAAAGCTTTGAAGGGACGGTTTGGCTCTCATATGTTAAATACGTTAGTGGCTCCGGGACTATTAAATTAAGATTTGATGATTGTTTAAAACCTTATCTATTGCAACTTAAACATAGCATCAATGGATTTACTCAATATAAATTACATACTGTAATGAGTTTTAAAAGCGCGTACAGCATTAGACTTTATGAACTTTTAAAAATGGAAGTTTGGAAATCGGAAAAATTAAAAAGCACGCAGTTCGAGAAGAATTTTTCTTTAGATGAGTATCGTCGAATTTTAGGAGTAGATAAAAATGCTTACCCGATTTTTGCAGACTTCAGAAAAAGAGTTATAGATACGACAGTATTAGAGATTTCAGAACAAACTGAACTGAATATTTCCGAAACGAAATATATAAAAACTGGACGCAAAATCACAGGGATTACATTTATCGTTAAAATTCGCCAGACTGATGAGATAAAGACATTACAGCTAGAAATGGAAGATCCGCCCAAGGAGCAAACTCACCCTATTGTTGAACGCCTAATAAGCCTTGGCTTTGCGGTGGAAACAGCTAAGCGATATAAAACCAAGTACGGGATAAAGCGTATCGAGCGTAACATTGCATACACCTTGGCAAAGCAACAAGAAGGTGCGGTAAAAGACATTCCTGCTTACCTAAACATGGCAATCAAGGAAGACATAGGTGGCGGTTGGGATGTCGCAAAAACAAAAGCAGCAGAAGAGAAAACCAAACAACAAACCGTGTCTAACCAACGTGAAAAACAAGCTGAATTAGCCCACTTACAGAAAATGGCAGAAATGGCGGGTGTACCGCTAGAAACCTTATTACCCAAGCAATCCAAAGGAGGCAACTAACCCGAAATTGTAACCCTTTGTAACGTAGTCGCCCTACCCCAGAAATTCGAGCTTCTGAGGCAGGACTTCACTTTTCAACCACTACGAGATTGAAAAAATGCAGACGCATGATAGCAACCTGCGCCCGTCCGTGCGCAAATTTGAGACGGGCGACATACCCGGCACTGCCGCTGCGGATACAACCGTATCCACTCCCAACAAGCCAACACTGGGCAGCGGTGAAACCTTCGCCGCCAAGCTCCTGCGGGTGGCGGGCAGGCTTACCCCATCCCTCCCCCCTTCCCCCGATACCCGAAACAGGGGGGACGTACATCAGGAAAACCTTCCCCGATGGCCTGCCCCCAATGTACGGGGGGTATCCCCAGCCCCTAGCCGCCCCAATGTACGGGGGGTGTATGCGCCTATTGCGGGGGAGCTGATGCAGGAGGCGTTGACAGGTGTACGCCGCCATGTGCCCGCTGTGTTGTCGCCCCATTTTGAAACCCTGTACAGTGCTTGGCTGGCGGAACTGCTGGCAGGTGTCCCGGTGCTGGCGGCGCGGCCTGCCCAACGTTTCCTACACCTGCGGATCCGCGCAGGGTTGCGCGTGGCGATCTTGCCGGGTGGCCTGCACGCCTTGGCGGGGCTGTTCCGGGCCAAAGCGTTTGCACAGGGCATCCTGCGGGCAAACCCACGCTACACCGGCAGGCCACCTTACCCCCGTTTCATCTTGGCGGATGGGGGCAAGCATGAACCAAGGGAACCATGACACTATCAGCCAGTTGGCACTCATCATGCAGATGTACCCGGACGACAAACGGCGGCGGCAGGAACTCGCGGCAAGGGTGGCGGCAGAAATCCCCGCCATTTCGCCCCAGATTGGTGCTGACGCGCTTGCGGTCGTTTATGAGTGGCTGGAGGCCAATGGCGCGGCAACATCGCCTACAGGGCATTACAGGCCGTTTTTTGTGGGTGCGGCGGTGCGGTTGCTGGGGTTTTGCCGTGGCGGATGGAAAAGTACCAATGTCAGGGAGTGCCTCCGCGTCGCTGTCTGGCGGCTGCTGGGGTTCCGGCAGTGAAGAGAAAAGCCGGGGAAACCCGGCTTTATGTAGGGTTGCCTGTATTTTGTTGTATGTTGTATCGCGCTACACAATACTACACGCTACAAAGAAAATCGTAGGGCGATTTGTCTTTTAGTCGGCAAGTCCCCTATCTTGGGCATACTGCCTAATCGTCAAAATTCGTATGTTTTGGTAGGGATTCAATACCAATAAATCACTATCCCCCGAAACGATTATTTCAGCATCAACGGAGAGGGCAAGGGCTAAAAACTTATTGTCGTCTTTATCTCGGCAGTCCGTCACAGTAAAGGCGGGGTTTGCTTCCGTGGCTTGCTCTTGGTAGCTCAAAAAGAAACCCTCCCGGTTATCCCCAAATCGTCTGCGGTAAGTTTCAAACTTGGGAAGATCAACGACCCGCCGAAGTTCTGCAAGGGTAGCGGATGAATAAAACAGGTGTTCGTGCGTCTTGGCATACTCAAAAACGAAACTTGGGAAAGAGTCTGGTTTAATAACCGCACTGATCAAAGCATTCGTATCGAAAATAACCCGCTTTTTCTCTTGGTTCATATTATGGGCTTTAGTTAATGGCTGGCTTGGGTTGATTCTAAAGCCCGTTGTTCCGCCCGATACTGTTTCACTTCCGCATTTACAAAAGATAAGAGTTCGTCGTCCGTCATGTCGGCAATGTCTGGGTGTGGGTCTGGAAGGTCTGCCACTTGGTCAAGCCAGCCATCCAAAAAAGCACTTTTCCGAAGTGTTACCCCTGAATTTCGTTCTATCTTCTCGACGATTGCCTCCTTTCGTGCCGTTTTGGTGGTGGGTCTGGTTGTCCGAAAAGTAGGCTTTACCCCAAGAGCAAGACGGCAGGCATACAAAAGAAAATCATCCCGCCCCATTTTTCGCATAAGCGCGGAAACCTTGGCTTTCTCTATGGGGGAAAGTCCAGCAGGTAAGATGTCGGGGGTTATCCCTTGTCGTGTGGTCATTGTCTGCATACCTGAAAAATTAGGTGTATAGGCTCATTGTAGGCTGAACAGGAAGAAAGGCAAACTTACCGGCCTAGAACACGATCTATGAAGCCCTTGAGCCGTTCGGCTTGTGTTGGTGGGGTAGGTGGTGCTGGTGTTCTTGGGGCTTCTAGGAGCTTTATGGTGTCTGTTAGCTTCTCGATTTGTCCCCGTTGCCACTGCTCACGGTCGCAGGCTTGGTTTAAAGCTTCCTCCAGCATACGAACCTTGTCCGCTTGGGCTTTGTACAGAGGGTGGTTTTCTATGTCTTGGAAATTGTCCACAGGTGTCTTGGGAGTGTCTTGGCTGACTGTCTTGGGAGACGAACCGAAAACACGGAAAAGCTCCGATGTGTCTATTTTCCCGTTGGGTGTCTTGGAGAGTTCACCGCTTGCAATCCTTTTGTAGATTGTACTCCTGCCAACCTTAAGGCTCTTTGATGCTTCTAAAATAGAAATTTCCATGGGTGTCCCGGCGATTGTCTACAAGTGTCTTGAAGGGAGTCTACGCGGGACACTGGCGAGACAAAAGGATTACTGATGGTTGTGCATCATCCTGGTTCCAAATACCTTGGGGTTTGGGGCAAAGCCCCAAGGCAACTGATAAAAAGTCAGATGCTCTGATCCCTGCGTAAAAAACACTATCCAGCGACAAACGGCAGGCTGTATAGTTCTGGTCAATGAGTGTACACACCAAGGAAGTAGCCATGCAGACAACAACTTACCGCCCGGAAAACCGTTCCGCATATTCGGATAGGCTGCGTCTGCATAGACTGATATTCCTGACCGCCGTATAACAAACTGTTGGCGTGGGGAAAAACAAAAAGCATCGCCAGATTGATGACGTTTAAAAAGATGGGGCTTCCCTTGCTAACAAGTAGAGCTTACCAAGTTGAATGATGGTAAACAGAAAACTTTTTATCTCAGCAGTAACTTTATGATACTGAGATATACCTGTAAAAAGTGAAATCTAAAGAAGGTTGTGAACAATGGATGGAATAATTGTTATTATCGTAATTATTGCTATAATAGCCGCAATAAAATCTGGAAATCGAGGATCAGGAAGCATTGGTGGCATATATGATGGAGACATGAAGTCTATGAAATGCCCTGAATGCAGATCAACTGACATAGGCTACTATATTAGTTCATCAATAAATGGTGCTGATTATAAATGCAATAAATGCGGAAACAAATGGTAATCATAAAAATATCTCTAATAACTCCATTGCCGAGATTGATGATTGCCCTATCGTTCACAGTGCGCTGATGCGTGACAGACAACGCCAACTTGAACGACCGAAAACAGAGAGATTATCCGTTGCCGACAAAATACGGTGGTTTCGTTCATTTACTCAGATTGGTGGTTGCCCCATCTTTCACGGTGCGCTGATGCGTAATAGATCGTGCCTGATTTATGCTTTGTTTTTGCCGTGCATCATTCAACAGTCGTGCCACTGCTCATCGGCTGATAATGCGCCAACAAGACATTCGACGACGGACGCGGTGACAGCTCATCACTCCGATCAATCAGTTTACCGCTGCGCCCGTCAATTCGGACGTTAGACATCGTTACACCCTATAATTCTTAGAGTAATTTTATGGCAAAAAAGAAATTAAATGGTCGCTTCTACTTTGAATTAACTACCAACTATAACTTAATCGGAGAGTATTCAAGTAATTATAGCCAACACAGTGAACCAGAGTCAGCAAGTAGAATTTATTCTGAAGATGAAGATAAAGACTATGACTTTACTGGAGAATATCTTACGGTTTGGCACGAAGATGGTGATTCGATAATCGCAAATCTAAATATCACAGCAAAACCAAATTGTAAAAATATATACTCATTAGTATGGAAGTCAACTAAAGACCAAAATGTAATATATTTTACAGGTGAGGCCATGTTATATAGAAACGCTATAATTGGTGATTATCGTCCAGGACGATAAAATTATATTTTATAATTTCAAAGTGAGTACGATATGAAGTTACAAGTAAAGCACAGTAAAAAATATCTAGCAAAAGATAACAATGAAAGAGTTATTCAAAACATAAAAGCTGATGAATGGATGTTTGTTTCTGATAATAATGAAGAAATCAATCAAAAATCAGGAGATTTTGGAAGAATCGTATTGAAAGATTCAAAAGACCCATCACGTTGCTTACAGCCATCAAGTAACTTTCCTCGTGATGGTTGGCTTATTGACTTAGCTCCTGTTCAAATAGGAAATGATAGCCAATTATGGCATTTTATACTAGAAGATGAAGATGGATTTTATGTTATCGAGAATAAAAATGAACGCCGAGAAGATGGAAAAAATATTAAGATTACACAAGCCTGCATGGATGTCTGTGAGGCTAAAATGAGTGATGGCATTATAGTTATAGTTTACCATATTAATGGTGGAACTGGTTCTGGTAATCAACGATGGAAAATAATTAATACATCAGATGACATTAAATTGGCTAACTTTGCCCATCCCCCGAAATTGTAAAATCTGCCAAATTAGTGGGGGAAACCGCGTCCCATTTATTTGCACCGTAATTCTTCCACGGCAGAATGCGGGTTGGCGGGGTGTTTGTACGTAGGGTTCAATTGGGACATGGAGTGTAAGCCATTGTCTGGTTTCGGTATCCAACCAAACACATACAGCAACCGTCTTGAAAGTGCCAAAACGTGGATTTTACAATTTCGGGGGGGCAAAGTTCGCCATCATAAATTAAAAGGATTTCGACTTAATATATGCTGAGCCAAGCGAGATGTTTCTGTTTCATACCAGTTATATGCTGATTGGGAATTCCTTCTTCGTGTTACTTTGGCTAAAGGTAGCTCTAATATTAAATTAGATATTGAATTCAAATTCATAATTTGAAAAAATTCTTGCCTAGGCCAAAAATTACCATTTCTTAAATCACCATCTCTTACCGAGCTTATCAATATATCGTAACCGCCATTTGCATCAAAAAACCCCTTGAAATTATTGATTATATTAACATCATCTGTTGCACTGTTAACTATAATCCTGATTTTTTTATTAAAAGTATTCACGCCGTCAATTACCGCCATAAAATCAACAAATGGATTATTATTTAATGAATTCAGGGCATTACTATTATAGCTTTTGGCGGAAGCCAAAAGAAACCCTGGCTTATTTAATATCCACAGCGCCAATCCATGTATTAAATGGCTTTTGCCAACGCTTGGAGCTCCGCCCACCAACAAACAATCCATTACAAATCCTCATTGAGTTAATAATTAATTAAACTTGTCATATTTCTAATATAGTATCGAAGCATTACGATGTTTCATTTCTAGCATCAGATGCTACATGATGGTCAATAATTAAACAATATGGAAAGGATATTTAGCTTGGCAACCATTGAGGTTTTTCTCAAAACCCTAAGGTATTTGCGCCAAGGTGATGCGGAATTGAATTGGTCAAACATCATTCAAAATAATGCGTGGTAGAACGTTTTTCTAATTTATATCATATGGTTAGTCCTTACCTTATATCAGAAAAATCGGCGTGATAGATAGAAAAACGCGGATAAGTCATAGACTTAGCGGCGGAGTTCTACAACGCCTTTATCTTGCACTCACCTAACCCCACGCCGGAATGCAGAAACCGATTAGGATTGGACACCATCCGAGGGTTGGAAAGGCTTTCCAGCGCGGTGGAATGTGTTCAGGCAAGGGAAACTTTCCTCACGCCCTGGAAGCCTTCTTTTTTCGCTTGTCGGGGAGGTATCCGTTCTTCTGCGACTAGCAGCAAGGGCTTACCAGTCCAGTGTCGTGGATGCCAAGGAGTGGAAGAACAGCAGGCTGAAGTTTTCCTCCCTATTCCTACCTCCCCGCGAAGCAAAAACACACACAACAAAAACGCAACTACGAAAGTGAGGGGTGCGCACGCGCACGCTTTGTGTGTTTAACAATCTTTATCCCTTAATCCTTTAGACGTTAATAACTAATTAAATATAAATGGTTTTTTCGTCTAACTATGGACAAAAAGCGGGTGAACTATGGACAAAAAGCGGGTGAACTATGGACAAAAAGCGGGTGAACTATGGACAAAAAGCGGGTGAACTATGGACAAAAAGCGGGTGAACTATGGACAAAAAGCGGGTGAACTATGGACAAAAAGCGGGTGAACTATGGACAAAAAAAGTATGTTGACAACAATTTAACGCCCTATATACTTATGTGGTCTCGGATTTTTTATGGTCAATATTTGAGTATTTTTTGTGTTTGATAACGAAAATCAAATTCTTATTAAGAAAAGTAACGATCTTATAGAGGCTCGCTACAGGCTCACGCTGGGTGAGCAGCGGCTTGTACTATTGCTTGCCTCACAGATCAGGAAAGACGATAAGGATTTCAATTATTATGAAATAAAGATTTCAGATTTTGCTGAAATGTTCGGTTTGAAAACAGATAAATCTTTATATGAAAAAGTAGAGAAGATAGCAGGTGATTTATTAGGGAAAAAACTATATTTAAAAAATGATGGTAAAAGCTTTGAAGGGACGGTTTGGCTCTCATATGTTAAATACGTTAGTGGCTCCGGGACTATTAAATTAAGATTTGATGATTGTTTAAAACCTTATCTATTGCAACTTAAACATAGCATCAATGGATTTACTCAATATAAATTACATACTGTAATGAGTTTTAAAAGCGCGTACAGCATTAGACTTTATGAACTTTTAAAAATGGAAGTTTGGAAATCGGAAAAATTAAAAAGCACGCAGTTCGAGAAGAATTTTTCTTTAGATGAGTATCGTCGAATTTTAGGAGTAGATAAAAATGCTTACCCGATTTTTGCAGACTTCAGAAAAAGAGTTATAGATACGACAGTATTAGAGATTTCAGAACAAACTGAACTGAATATTTCCGAAACGAAATATATAAAAACTGGACGCAAAATCACAGGGATTACATTTATCGTTAAAATTCGCCAGACTGATGAGATAAAGACATTACAGCTAGAAATGGAAGATCCGCCCAAGGAGCAAACTCACCCTATTGTTGAACGCCTAATAAGCCTTGGCTTTGCGGTGGAAACAGCTAAGCGATATAAAACCAAGTACGGGATAAAGCGTATCGAGCGTAACATTGCATACACCTTGGCAAAGCAACAAGAAGGTGCGGTAAAAGACATTCCTGCTTACCTAAACATGGCAATCAAGGAAGACATAGGTGGCGGTTGGGATGTCGCAAAAACAAAAGCAGCAGAAGAGAAAACCAAACAACAAACCGTGTCTAACCAACGTGAAAAACAAGCTGAATTAGCCCACTTACAGAAAATGGCAGAAATGGCGGGTGTACCGCTAGAAACCTTATTACCCAAGCAATCCAAAGGAGGCAACTAACCCGAAATTGTAACCCTTTGTAACGTAGTCGCCCTACCCCAGAAATTCGAGCTTCTGAGGCAGGACTTCACTTTTCAACCACTACGAGATTGAAAAAATGCAGACGCATGATAGCAACCTGCGCCCGTCCGTGCGCAAATTTGAGACGGGCGACATACCCGGCACTGCCGCTGCGGATACAACCGTATCCACTCCCAACAAGCCAACACTGGGCAGCGGTGAAACCTTCGCCGCCAAGCTCCTGCGGGTGGCGGGCAGGCTTACCCCATCCCTCCCCCCTTCCCCCGATACCCGAAACAGGGGGGACGTACATCAGGAAAACCTTCCCCGATGGCCTGCCCCCAATGTACGGGGGTATCCCCAGCCCCTAGCCGCCCCAATGTACGGGGGGTGTATGCGCCTATTGCGGGGGAGCTGATGCAGGAGGCGTTGACAGGTGTACGCCGCCATGTGCCCGCTGTGTTGTCGCCCCATTTTGAAACCCTGTACAGTGCTTGGCTGGCGGAACTGCTGGCAGGTGTCCCGGTGCTGGCGGCGCGGCCTGCCCAACGTTTCCTACACCTGCGGATCCGCGCAGGGTTGCGCGTGGCGATCTTGCCGGGTGGCCTGCACGCCTTGGCGGGGCTGTTCCGGGCCAAAGCGTTTGCACAGGGCATCCTGCGGGCAAACCCACGCTACACCGGCAGGCCACCTTACCCCCGTTTCATCTTGGCGGATGGGGGCAAGCATGAACCAAGGGAACCATGACACTATCAGCCAGTTGGCACTCATCATGCAGATGTACCCGGACGACAAACGGCGGCGGCAGGAACTCGCGGCAAGGGTGGCGGCAGAAATCCCCGCCATTTCGCCCCAGATTGGTGCTGACGCGCTTGCGGTCGTTTATGAGTGGCTGGAGGCCAATGGCGCGGCAACATCGCCTACAGGGCATTACAGGCCGTTTTTTGTGGGTGCGGCGGTGCGGTTGCTGGGGTTTTGCCGTGGCGGATGGAAAAGTACCAATGTCAGGGAGTGCCTCCGCGTCGCTGTCTGGCGGCTGCTGGGGTTCCGGCAGTGAAGAGAAAAGCCGGGGAAACCCGGCTTTATGTAGGGTTGCCTGTATTTTGTTGTATGTTGTATCGCGCTACACAATACTACACGCTACAAAGAAAATCGTAGGGCGATTTGTCTTTTAGTCGGCAAGTCCCCTATCTTGGGCATACTGCCTAATCGTCAAAATTCGTATGTTTTGGTAGGGATTCA
>NZ_CP072796.1 GCF_017901175.1 Thiothrix unzii | reverse complement strand
GGCTTGTACCCGGCATTCCCTAAAACCGGGGACACCACCAAGGCTGTGCAAGGCTTGCCTAATCTGGTTGTCGCTGTTGTGCCTGACGGCGGTTTTAATGCGCTCTTTCCAACCCTCAAAGGTTTCAGCGGTCATGCGCCATGTCCAGCCCGGTTTGAGCTTCTTGTCGGGTTTGTCCTTGTCCCGGCGTTTACGGTTAGTCATCACCAGCTCGTAGCCGGTGAGGGTAGGACGGCTGTCACGGATCATGGTCAACTTCTCCAGCTCATGCACCAGACCACTGCCCTTGGTAGCCAACAACCACCAATGCACCGGGGCGTTTTTGGCGGTTTGATCTTGCCACATCACCAATTGGGTGTTGGCTTCACCTTTTTTCTTGGCACGGTAACGCTGCATTTCGGTACGGTGGGTGTGGTAGCGGTCGTTGCATTTGAGGGCAAAACCGTCCACTTTGGCCGGGGCAATTTCACCGGCGATCCAGTACGCATAACCGTGGCTGACCAGATGCAGGACGCGCCGCATCAGGTCGGTTTTGTGGGCAATAATCAGGTTCATGGGTTCCTTGTGAGTGGTTGTTTTTATGTCAGGTTCAGGTGTTGCTTGCCTGCTGGAAGCAGGCGGTTTTATGGCATCCCGTAGGGGATGTCATAAAAGAAGCTATTGCCCGTAGGGGACAAAAAAGGAGATTCCGTTATCCGGGTGCTTTTGCGCCCGGATAACGCGAAAATATACCGCAGCGAAAAAAGTTTCAATGTGTGCTGTTCCACCCTGAGCAGTCCCTTAGCTTCCCGTACACCCCTGAACACCACAGGGGAAGCGGCCGTTTTGAACGGTCAGTGTGTGCACCGGCTGCACGTCTCCGGCACTGTCATCAGGCAGTGAATGACGTTGCCCCTTAGCGACCGAACCTCACAGTTTGGGCGCGAACCCTGTAAAGCCCTGTTGTGCCACTAGCACAGGGCGGCTTGCTTTCGGGTGAGCTGGTGGTGACCCCGCAAGGGGACTTTACGAGGTGTCTAGGAGGGACACTGGGTGACAAGGACATCGCGCAGTGACGGTTTTCCACTGCACCTGCCCACCGTCAGGTAGCCGGAAGAACCGGCAATCGGTAAACCGCCATCCAGTGCGGTGGAAGGGAATCCAAAAACTGGGGCGCAGACGCGCCCTGCAACGTGGGGCGCAATGCCTGCGACAGTGCTGATCCGGCACGCCAAACCGGAGCATCACGGTTTTATGCTGATTGCATGGGGCGCAATGCCTCATCTATCCGCAACGCAAAAGCACAAGCAGCCACTTGTGTGAGTCCTTAGGCTGCCAACCTAGGGACAGTTACTGCTGAAGCCGCGTGCTTGTAATTAAGCTGGCGCGGCTACGACGGGCGTTAGGTGGTGCAATCCCACCTTCCGACCCAATCCGACCGGATAAGCCGGGGATTGGGCGACACGGAAACGGGAACCTAGTGATAGGTGAAACCCTGTTTGTGTTGAAGTGGTGCGTCATGGGGAAACCCTGACAAATCCGCCTTGGGGGATGCGGGAGACCGTATAACCCAAGCCCCACAGGTGGGCTGCTGAGGATACCGTGAGGTGTCAGGGCGTGGAGGGGAAACCTAGAGACGCTGGTACTTTTTGGCGCAAGCCGGGAAGATCGCTGGATAGCTCAAGCCTGTCAATGCATCCGCAGAGGATGCTATGGGGTAAGTTGTTGTGAGCCGTGACTGAGAGTCTGGCCATGCCCGATGAAAGTTGTTTGTGAGTACACCACCGGCTTTGGAATCTCGCGGGGTGGAAATTGACGGGGAAACCCGGCAAAAGGCGTAGCCTAGCAAGCAAATGGAGGGCAGCGGCGCATAACAGCGACAATGCAAGCTAACGTGGGAAGCTCTGCCCAGTTTGACCGTTCCCGGTGGCTCCGGGGCGGGATGGTAGCAGAGTGGGAGAGCAGGCAAGTAGGCGCGAAAGGGTTGGGGCGATATGGTCGAAGCCTTAACACGAGCATGAAAACAACAGGAGTGGCATCCTGTTCATGCAGTTGATGGATATAAATATATCCATCAACAAGCCGAAAGCCTGCGGCAGTAACAGGCGTGTCCCCTTGGCGGGGACGGATAGGGACTTGATCAGGGGCGGGCTGTTGGCGCAGTCCGTGTGATCAGCAAAGCACCGTGTGCAAACCTCCGGTTTGGTACAGGGTAGAAGCCGTTCGCGGCGTTTCCAGCCTTTGGCTGGAGACATGATCGGGCGCAAGCCCCGCAAGCCACGGCGTACAGTGCAACTATCCCCCCTTGCCTTTGGCTGGGGGGGATTCTGAATTTTTGACAATTACTTTTCCAGCTTCTGAAGCTCTACGTCAGTAAATCCAAACTGCTTCGCACTTTGCAAAAAGTCGGTTTTGGCAGTGAATTGCTGAAGGTTATCGGCACCTATATCCAGCACGTAGTAACGCTTTCCCGGCGCGGCAGGAGCGGTTTGAACGACAAGGACAAAAGCCTCTTTTTTCAGGTAGGAATCCACTTGCCCAGTGATAACTTCCCGCATCTCCCCGGCTACGGTGTGGGCTATGAAATTGTTCCCCCAATGCTCGTAGCTATACCCATTGCCTAAGTCAACGGAATAGTCCATTGAACAACCCGCCAGCATAAACAGCATTGCCAAACCCAGTTTTTTCATGGTGTCCTCAAATTCAAATCGGATAAAACTATATCCACCCAGCAGCACGGGCGGACTCTTGGGGTAAAGGGGCAAGCCCCTTTGTAGCGGCGCACTTCCAGTGATCGAAGTGGTGGCCTTATGCCGCGCAATCCAGCTACTGCGGCTCTACCGGCGTTAAACCCATGCACTGCGGCCTTTCATGTTTGCACGGCTTACAGCCGCGCGTGGTGCGTTTTAGGCTACCACCCCATTTCCCCGCGCCCTGCAAGACTGGTGGCATGGAGATTTACCCCTCATGTGGCGGGAAGTGCAGCTATGTGCATACTCTCCCTAGTGGCTGTAACAGCCAACAGCGAAATGTGATTGCTGCAACAGATAGCAAGCAGGCCATCAGCTACGCTGTGGGCATGGTCTGCAAATATGCCGACAGCTTGGGTTATGCGTGAGCATAGGAGCAAAAGACCGGTATTTGGTGCAAGGAATGTCTGAAAACCATACTTTCAAGAAACTGTCGCAGAATTTGGTGCATGGGGATGGATGTGGGCGTTATGTCTCGCTGGTGTATTGCCGCAAAAACGGTTGATAAAGGGACAAAGGGTTGGGAAAGGGCAATAAGGGAAAGGTACTTACCCGAAAGGGTATAAAAGGGCTAAAAGGTGGTTGGGTAATTTATTGGCTGTTCCCCTCTTCCTTCCCTAAGCGTAGCTAAAAAACAAACAAACTGACCGGTTTTGTGGTGTAAGCAGTGTTTTTGTCAGGGTGATGCTGTTTGTTTGTTTTCTTGTTTATACTGTTTAAGATGTTTGTAGCGTGTTTTTATCTAATTTAATCAAATAATTATCTTTTTAATCCTGACAAATTTGTGGTGAAACCTGACAAATTTGTGGTGAAACCTGACAAATTTGTGGTGAAACCTGACAAATTTGTGGTGAAACCTGACAAATTTGTGGTGAAACCTGACAAATTTGTGGTAATCTTCGCTGAAGTTTCGTTTAATGCCTAATAAAACTGAGCTGTAGTTAGGCTTAACAGTAAGAAGCAAAAAAAACTTCAGGTTTCACCACAAATTTGTCAGGTTTCGTCGATGGTCAAGGAACTAAGAAAACAGAGAAGGAAGCTCCCTCGCTCATCAGCGATTGTCACGCAGTCCAATGAATTGGTATCAGCACGTTATGCTCTGCCTTTGGGTGAAATGCGTTTATTGTTCACTGTCATGTCTAAAGTGCAGCCAAATGACACTAAAATGACGGTTTACCGTATTCCTGTTGCGGAGTTTGCAGATTTTCTCGGTGTGGCTAAGGGTTCTGCCTATGAGGAAATGAAGAAAATTACCCATTCCATTGTCACACGTTACGTCGAAATCAAATCTCCGGGACGTTTAGTGCAGACGACGTGGATGGCACAAGCAGAATATGTCGATGGTACAGGGATGGTTGATGTGCAACTGAGTGAGGCCATGATCCCCTTCCTGCTTAACCTTAAAAGCAACTTCACGCAGTACAAACTCACTATGCTGCTGAGCTTTAAAAGCCAGTACACACTACGCCTGTATATGCTACTCAAGCAAAAACGCGATCATAATCCTTATGCTAAAACTTATGATTTTGAATTGAGTGAGTTGCGTAAGGTTTTGGGAGTCAGCATCGAAGCTATCCCACGACAGGATAAGTTTGATAAGCCACAAGCTGCTATGGAGCTTTATTCTGAGTATCCAGACTTTAAACGGCGGGTTCTTGAAACAGCTAAAAAAGAACTCTCTGCCAAAGCCGACATCAGTTTTGAATACGACGAAATCCGCCACGGTCGGCGTGTCGCATCCATCAGCTTCCGGGTCTTCCCGATCCAACGCCCGGAACTGTTCCTGCAACAGCCGCTGACACCAGCGCAAACCACCCTCCCCGGCTTGGATTCTGACTTGGACTTAGTAGCTACCCTACTGTCCTTTGTCCCCGAAGCCCACCGGGCCAAAAAGGCAGTACGCGCAACGATTGAGGCTGCCGAACAGCAACAGGGCTTTGATTACGTGAAACGTAACATCCTGTATAGCAACGCTCATGCCTCTAAAAACTACGCAGGCTACCTCAGTGGCGCGTTGGCTATTGACTACGGGCATGACTGGGAGATCGAGCAACAACAGGCTGCTAAAACCGCTGCACCAGCCGCCCCACCGGCTGTGACCCTTGCCGACCTGAACAACCTGATCAATGAGATCAAAGCACTGCAACAGCAATCCAAGGCGCAAGGCAGTGCCGAGCTGTGGCAACAAGCTGAGCTACTGAAAGCGGAATTTGCCCAAAAACGTGAGATGTATGATGCGGCGAATGCCGACAAGGAGGATGAAGCAGAAGCTTAAATTGTAACTATTTGTAACATAGTCGCCCTACCCCAGAAATTGAGCCTTCTGAGGCGGGACTTCACTTTCAATTTATACGGGAAACTGAAAATGCACACGCATGATAGCAACCTGCGCCCGTCTGTGCGCGAACACTTTACAGACAACCACGCTACTACCCCTAGGGATACGACGGTATCCACGCCTAACCCCCCTGCCCCTGTCGATTGGGCGTTGTTCTTCCATGTGGTGGTGCGGCTGTTGGCTGTGACTGCCCTGCTCTACATCGCCTACTGCATCTTTACGTATTTTCAGCTTTTTGGCGTTTCGGCGATTGCCTTGTCTGGGCAATTCGCGCTTGCCCTGTTCTTCACCTATGCGGTGCTGACGGGCTACGACGACGCTGAAACGCTGTTGATCTGTTTAGGGATGTTTTTGCTGGTTGGGATGTTTTAAGGGGGAATCACCATGAAATCCATGTTTACAAACGACACCGCCGCCATTTTCGATGCCAAGGCACGGGCAGTTCGCGCTTATCACCTGATGCAGTGGGCGCGGTGGGCAACATTTTGCTTGTACATTGTTGCGGTGTTTATGCTGTACGTTTCTGATGTGTGGGGTATTGCGTCGTTTCTTGAAAACAACAGTAACGAATACAGCGCCTTGGCAGTATTTTCTGTGACCAGTTTTATCCTTGCCTATTTCCTTGCCTCCAGCAAGGAGGCGGTTTACGAGGACATCGCCTTAAACCGCTCTGAGGGTTTCCACATGACGGCGGGGCAACGTTTCGCGATGGTCTTGTTTGCGTCTGCGGGTATCCTGTTTGAGTTGTTCAGCGCAACCAGTAACCAACAACACATCAGCAACAATGCAGCGGAACAGGTGGGGTTGTTGAAACCTGCCGAGGTGGGGAGTGTGGCCATCAACACCTCCCCTGCCTTGACGGATGCACTGATGAAAGCGCAAGCCAATTTAAACAAGTGCCAAGAAATGCTCAAGCAAGGCCGTGTGAAGGATTGCCATGTCAGCGAGGGCAAAGTCACGGGTGCATTGAAGGCTATCGACATGGCTAACCAGACCGCCGCAACGGTCAGCGGTGAGCTGGTGGATAAAACCAACGCCCACAATGAAAAGCTGCTTGAGCGTTTCGACAAGCCCATGTTCAAGGTGGTCGGCAAGGCGGTGGGTGGTGACACCAATGACGGCATGATCGTGGCAGTAGCCGTGATGATTACTATCTTTGAGTTGCAACACATCCTAGCCGTGTTTGCCTACGGCAATGCCCTACGCCGGATGAATGCCGACAAGTTGGCAAAACCTCCAGTAGCTACCACCAAGCCTGAGCCAACCCTGCAAACTGGCAGTGCTTCCCTGCTCCACAAAACGGGGGAAACCATCGCCACCGAAATGGCGAAGGCACAACAGGCACGGGAACAGGTGTACCACAGTGCCGCCGACACGCTGGATAACCTGCAAGTGCGTGAAAGCAGCGGCTTCAAACAATCCCCGGAACAGCTTGCCAAGGCAATGGAATTGGCTGGCATGACCTACCGTACTGAGTTGCGCCAAGGGGGGCAACAGTTCCGGGATGCACCACTCGACCGCCCTACTCCGGCTACCCCAGACTACCTAAAGGGTAGTGGGACAGCTACCCCAAACAAGCCCGCTACCCCGACTACCCCGGACTACCTAAAGGGTAGTGAGAAAGGGGAAATCACTCACCTTTACCCCCTATGGATCGGCGGGGTAGTGGAGGGCAGTGTGAAGGTATCAGAGAGTGTTTTTTCTGACTTTGTGAACACCCATGTGGATTCCAAACAGTTAGGTTTCAACAAGGCCAAGCTCTCAGAGGTTTGGCAGCAGTTCGGTGACAGGGCTGTAGCCGAGGGAAAGTTAACGCTTAATCCTGAATACGTTCCCGGCAACCGTAAGCAGAAATACCTTTTGGCTTAATCAACCAAGGGCAGGGCGCAAGCCTTGCCCGCAACCAAGAGGAAAACACGCATGGGAAAGGGTTGGGGCGGCGCTGGTCACACCCCGTTGGCGGTTACGGGGTTCTCTTGCTGAAACTTGCCGGATACCAAATCTCTGTAGAAAGTAAAATAATCGGGTTTATCAGAGTTCCACTGATGAACTTCAAATTTCCAATGACGCAGAAAAAAGCTTTTATGTTTGGTGGCAAACCGCTCCATTGCCTGCTTTACCGTATTGGCTTTAACGTCAACTAATAAGCATTCTTCCCATTCTTTGTTGACCCAAACCGAGCCACTGATTGTAAAAGTTTTCGTCGTGCTTGCCATGTTAGAGATGCCTGCTTAATGGGATTCAATGGGTTAATAATAACAAATCTGTTACCCATCAGCAATAACAAAATTGTTACCCACTTAAAAATACCCAGTGAGATAGGGTAGGGCAGAGAAGCAAAACGGCGGAGGAAGCCGGTGAGCAAGCGCATTGTAGTTATCGCGGTAATGCCATAGTATGAATCCACAACTCCCCCCTTGACCGTCAGGTTTAGCCTGATGCTCTTGGGGAAACAGGCCGCCTTCCGGCGGCTTTGTTATTTATGGCTTGGCATGAGGAGACGCAAATTAATTACACGTCTGGGTGACATTTTTTGCATCGAGTGCCGTAACAAATTCAGAAATGACTGGATTCCAGTCAATTGGCGTTGTTGTATCAAAGAGCTTCCTTGGTACTATTAGCGCACTAACATTGTAAGTTTTGCCAGACTCCGCAATGAAGCAGGCTTCTTTAGGGATTGGCGAAACAGTCCGGGAGAAGCCTTGAATCCTAAAATCGAGTGTTGCCACAATTTTATGTTTACCGGGCGTGACATACGTATCGGGTTGTCCCGTTACGACAGCTTGTGCAAGCGTAGGGCGTGGATATGCCTTCCCATCAATGCTAACCATCTGCACTGACTCAGGGTTGTAGCGTATTGCTGCATTGCCATGCTGTGACGATGATTTATTACTCACTGCATCATTGGGTGTGGCACAACCAGCCAACAGGGCTGCCAGTGAAATAACGACAAATAGCTTCATATGCTCTCCTGTTACAAGAAAAAGTGTTAACCCGGCCTTTCTCATTCAACTGGTTCAGGCCAGAACTCCGCGTCCATGAGTTGCTCAAATGTCCACGGGCAATCAACGGGAAACTGTTTACCCGGAATGCCGGTTTCTTTTTCAGCATCACGTTTCGCCATAGGATACGCCTTGATCGTCGCTTCAGGGATTCTTGGCATAAGGCTTGGGTTATCTTCTAAGTGTATCGCTAGTTCATCACGCTGATTATTGATCGTCAGTTCCCAGCTACGTCCACGGTAAGATGGCTGGTATCGCCATTTCAATAAGTGCATCATTAAAACTCGCAAACGGTTAATCAGCTCTCTACGTTCGCGGGCACTCATGATATGCAATTCCTCTATCAGGTTTCCTAAATCAACCTTGTCAAATTTCCCAGACTGCAACAAATCAGCCTGCTCCAATGTCCAGCCATAAAAATCAGTTTCGTAAGCTACAGCACCCATGTCAGTGCCTCCTGTGTTGTCGATAGTTTGAGGGTAACAGGTAGGGGCAGGGCGGGGAAGTGTCGACCACCAGTAGGCTGCGTGAATATTAAATCACCCATCCTTGGCTATCTTCTCGATGGCATATTTTCGGATGTATTGACTGGTTCATGCTGCTGCTTCCCAGCACGTTATCGCCAAAGCTCACCCATTCAATATATTATTCATTTTCAAGTGAATAACTTTTAACCATACTGAGAAATTAACATGACAAACATCACTATTAAGCCTACATTCAGCTTGCAACCGAGTTCATGGATAAAAAAACAGATTAGGGAAGGGAACCCCACCGTCCTCAAATAGGTCTTGCGTTGTGAGGTAAGCAAGCAACAGTCCGTGTTGCTTGACCGGCACACCGGGGATCGCCCGCCCCGGTGTCCATCTTTGGCAAGGAAGCCCCATGAGAAGGACACTATCAGCCACCATCCCCTACAACACCCCGCTCAGTCCCTATGTTGCGGCCAATGTGGCGGCGTGCCCCGCCTGCAATGCTTTTGTCAGACGCTCTTCCCCCACTTGGTGGCAACGCTTGTTGAGAAGCCGCCAAAGCAAATTCCATTGTCATCAGTGCGAGACTATTTTCTACCGGCAGGGATAGTCATTCCCTAAAAAAGAGGCATAGGCAGTAAAATCTATGCCCCAAAGGGATTTCATGATTGTAAAAGTAGACTCGGTGGATTAATGCTCTTAAAACGGTGAGGTGGACAATCCCTCAAAAGTTGAATAGCTCGAAAAACCAGCAAATCCACGCCGTAGTGACCAGCATCCAACAATTGTTGATGAGCCTCGCTTAATAGCAGAAGTGCCTCTTCGATTTCTTTTTCAGTTATTTGCATCGTGTTATCCATTGGTTGGCGTGTTCGTGATGGGCTATGTCAGTAAGGATCATCACTGGCATAGCCCGTCACTGGACGGCAAAAGTGGAGTTCCGCCCAATCAACTTTTTCCCTCGGTGTTAGAAATCTAGCCTGTTATTTTTTAATACCTTGGGTTGAATGTAGAATACTGAAAATCATGATTGACGCGCAGTTAATCATGGACTCGGTTGATCAATGTCAGTTGTGATGGGCTTTTCTGTGGCGCACGGAGTTCAACGCTAACTGACAACACCGCATTACCACTGGTATCACTAACAATCACCTGCACTAAGATCCCACTCCTCGTGGTAAGTGTCCCTATGTGGGTCGACAAACTGCTCGTATTAGGAAGATCGGAACGCCCATGCAATAGCTTGGCAATTTCACCAGCCATTTCCCCCAGCGTTTCCTTATTCAAATCTAACAGCCCCCTCTTATGCTTGTATTATAATCACACGATTGATTTTAAAGCAATTCTGATAAGCGTTAAAATCAAGCATTAACAAACAGGCTATTTTTTACCTTCTACGGGTATTGATTTTGGTTGCGTAGCCGATTGGCAGTCCATCAGGATGCAGCCAACCCTAAACAGCAGGAGGCCAAAAGTAATGCAAATGGCCAGAAATACCCAATGGACTGGCTCGCTACGGCCTGCCTGTGCCACAAGGTCAGCAATGCCGATGCTGACAAACAGGAAAAGAGGAAGCCAACGTATCGTGGCGAAGTACCAAGCAATATCTAAGTGGGTCATGGTCATTAACTGGGCTGCATTATTGTAACTATTTAGTTTGCCATTTGTGGGCAGGTGCAGATTCTAGCATAAGTGGTAAAAGTAATTTCGATAAGAAAAATCGTGAAATAGGGTAACTTTCTCAAAATTATGCCACTTATTAACCGCTGATCACTATTTTCCTACCTTTCACCTTGCAGCCGTGTTCAATTCCTAAACCGACCTATTTTATGGCTAGAATAAAGACTCAGATTTATGTTAATAGGATTGTTTAATATGGATATTTCAACAAAAACCACATCTAATGCTGCCCGATTTCAGCCCGATCATTGGCAAATGAATGACAGGAAAACTGACGTTTCCCAAGTTCTATTTCCCTCGGAACATCCCGATGTTGATGAGCACGTTGGAAAGTTACTGGATGGCGTATTAAGCACCATTACAGGAAGTTCTGTCGCTTATGCGGACGATGCCGTACCGCCACAAATGCCACCAGAAACACCTCCCCAGCAAGCGACCAGCCGTTATACTGGCAATACTTGTGATTCTGATGGGGCAGTTAAATCTATCGCAGAAAATGGACTCGCAGCCGGGGCAGGTGGTTTGGTACTCGGTACGGTTAGTGGGCTTGCTGCGGGCGGCCCCGTTGGGGCAGTAGTTGGTGCGGCTGCGGCGGGCGCTGCCGGAGGAATGCTGACAGGTACTGTCGGCGGTGGCACTCTTCACCAATTAGGTTGTAATTAGAGGGAAAAAAATGGCATGTGTTAACACCCTGAAGCTTCGCCTACTGTTTGTATTTGTGGGAATGTTTCTTTGGCAAGCTTTTACAGCTGATTGGTTATGGGAAAATGTGCCGCTTGGTTCAACACCCAACACACTTTTATCCCTATTTTCTGCTTCTGGGGTAACGCTGGTTTTAAGCCTCTTTTGGTGCAAACGTAAATAAAAGGTTGTTATGAACCTTACCCGCTCCGGCTTCACCCAGTCAAAAGACGTTAGACCAAATACTTACAACCTATTAGGGTGGCTTGGAATTTCTTGGATTGAAAAGGTAATCAAGCGGTAACGATCCTAAAATAGAAAAGCCACCCCCAGGGGGTGGCTTTTGTTGGGTAGTTGGAACGTCGCCCGCAGCGTCAGAATTTAATCTGATTCACCAAGCAAATTGCTTTGCTCCACGTTCAGCACGTCATGGGTAACTGTGCTTTTGCTCCTATGACCTAGCCCTCTGCGATTACCTCAGGCTGGCACGTTCGTCTTCAAACAACGTAGGGTCATTATCGCAATACAGGAAACCCCCGTCAAATCGTTGCCGTTTATCAGGTATCATGCGCATTTTATTTTCCGAAAATCAGCAAATGGAATTCACATCAACAGGCAACAACCATCACTTTGATTTTTGGATGGTCAACGGACAAACCCACTGGGCAAGGCTTCCCCCCAAGACAATCCAAGGGTTTTCTTGTGAACTACCGATCTGCCTGCAAACGGGGACGGCAAGTTGGGGGAAGACCCACATAGAACGCAAACACAAGCACTGGCTGGAAACACAAAGCAAAAACGTCTGTGAACTGCTGTATGAAAAGCTTGGGCAACCGGGACATTTCTTTTCAAGCGAGGAGAGTAGCAAAGTAAAGCTGGTGATGCGCCTCGCACCTGATGCCTTGCTCATTTTGAGGCACGTGGAGAACAAGACCCTTGGGGATTTCCTCACAGTAACAACCATGTACCAAGTTCCCCGACACATCGACGGGGCAGGGATTGGAAGGTACTTATCTAATTATAGAACAACCAACCAAATCACCTGAGAGGTAGTCGGTTGCTCCGACTTGTAACAATGTTGTTACAAATTGATACGCAAACTTCGTGCATGAAGAGCCTAGCATGGGCAGGAAAAAAAAGGCACGAACAGGGGAGAACGTGCCACAAAGGTTTACAACATACTTAATTTACACCGAACTAACCCCGTACTTTTATTGGGTGAACTTGCATAAACGTCACCAAAGTCCCATAGGATTTTGCGCAAACCCATAGCCAGTAAGGCGTAGCGCCCATTTCCCACTTCCCATTTTCAGCCCTGCCAGCCGCCCAGTTTTTTGGGGATCGCCAAACCCACTGAATCGACCATGCGTTCATCCGAGAAATCGAATTCCCCATGCAGGTTAAAATGCTTCCACGTCAGGGCAGACCCGTGGCGGATGGCATCAAGCAGTTCTGTCTTCCGGGTTTCATCCTTTCCGGTAGCCAGCTCCCGTGACAGGTAAAGGTAGTTCCAGCATACCGCAGCGTTCTTGATCAGGCGGCGGCAACCCTCAGCAACCTCTTGGTCTTCCTTCTCGCCTTGGGTGAATGCCGGGTTGTTCCCGAAGGAGACGGCCTTGGAAAATTTGTTGGAACTTTCCCCCTTATTGAGCTGCTTCTCGATGGCTTGCCGGTATTGGCAATCGTCGTAGTACTTCAGGATGAAACGGCTTTTTATGATTTTCCCAAACTCCTTCAACGCTTGGTACAACGGATGCTGGTTGGAGTAGGAGTTCAGGCGTTTGAAGAGCTGGGAAGCGGTCGTCACTTTCAAGCGGATGGTGGCGACAAAGCGCAGGATTTCATCCCACTGCGCTTCGATGAGGTGGGTGCGGATGGTGTGATCTGGCAACAGGACATGGCCTTGGTCTTCATAATGCTTGCGGGATTTGAAGGCATAGAGGTGCTGTTTCCCAAGCCCTTTGATCCGGGGTGCGAACTCAGGCCCCAGCAGGTAAGTGACCGCAAAGACAACTTCCGAATACCCGTGCGTGTCGGTCGAATGGATGTCACTTTTGACCACATCATTGTGCATCAGCCCGTCGATCACATAGGCGGCCTCACGTTCGGAGGCGCTGATCACCGTGGAATGCCACATCAGGTGGCGCATGTCGATGAAGGTTGCCACGCTGACACCCTTGTCTTTCCCCAAATACTTGAACGAGTAGTTGGCGTTCAGGGAATCCACCGCCACCCCGAATTTTTGGCCGTCGCTGGAGGTATGCAGGACACCGGGGCTGCTGCGGTAGATGTCCGGCAAACCCAGCCGGTCAGTCAACTGTAGGATGCGGTCGTTCGCGGCCTGCACGTTTTGGAGCGAGAAATACCAGTTGACGGTGTTGTCCAACTCACCCCCGTCGATCTGCTGGGAAATCTGCGCCAGCTTGTGGTGGCCAATGTCACAGCCGTAGCCGATGATACCGGCAAACAGGGTTTTCTTGGCAGGTCGGGTGCGCTGGTGCTTAACCTGCCAATGCACGAACTCATCAAGGAAACCGCTGGCATGGCTTACCGTCGCCAGCATCTCAAGCATCGGGATGTATTTGCGTTCCGGGAAAAAATCCCCCAATGAGCGGGATTCGACTTCCCCCAGTTTGGGGGTGCTGACATGGATGCTGCCATTGGCACGTACTGTCAGGTACGGGTTGTTGCCTGATTTGAAGTTCTGGTTGGTTTGCTGGTAACGCCCATCCAGCTCTTGCCCCAGTGCTGCCAAGGTGGCACTGCAATCGGCGAAACGGTCGAGCTGGGCGCGGTGCAGGTATTCGGCGCGGTTCGCCACCCAGTCGGTTTTGGGGATCAGGTATTCACCGAGGGAGCGGTATTTCTCCGAATGGATGAGGTTTAATGCCCCGGACTTGATGGCTTGGGCAACCCCAACAAACAACAATGCCTTGTACAGCGAAATGCGGAACTTGCCGTCCGGGCCGGTCAGTGCGGCACACTGTTCAGTGGACAGGAAGCCAGTGGGTGCACCCTTGTCAGGGTTGCCGTCACTTTTCTGGTAATGCCGCAGCGCCTCCCACAACGCCGGTTTGTTGCAGTCTGGCGTAAACTGTATCCGCCGCACGATGTCGGCGGCGCGGTGTTGCAGTTTGAGGGAGTGTGCCTCCAGCCGGGTGAGGTAGTCTTGGCTATGCTGGAGTTCCGCCACCTCTTGCTTGAACCCCTCGATGTGCCTGTCGACCTGTGCAGGTGTGGCATCCTCCGTGTCCAGCGCCGCACTGATCAGGGCAAGTTTTTGGTTATCACCCAATTGCCCATCCGCCACGATTTGCCGGATGGCATCCAATGCACCGTGGACATTCTGGCGTAGCTGCTCAACAAGGGTAGCAAGGGATTGGCGGTGTTGCTCCCGCGCCTTGAAGTAGGTTTCCTTTTGGTCTTTCAATGCGGCATTGGTTGCCGCCTGCACCACACCCAGCAACGTGTCGGTCAGGGTGTCATTGAGCTTGAAGGTTTGGTACGCGATGAAGGCAATCAGGTGCAGGTAACAGTCATTATCGGAACGCTGCATGACTTGGGAAATCCGTGCCTTGATGACGGTGTAGGCGTAGTGGCGGGTGTGTCCGTAACCCAAGCCCAAGCGTTCCACTACCGGCTTAAGGTCAAGGTAAAGTGCCTGCAAGGTATCCATGTCAGCCAGATTGGCCTTGATTTTTGACGGTTGGGTGGACTGGTTGGCTTTCTTCAGCAACGTGAGGTGGTAACGCCAACCCTCCCCATCGCCATTATCCGGCTCCTTCTCCAGCAGGGCATCGAGCTGGTCACGCTGGATTTTGCTGAGATGGTCGTTGACGGTTTTTAGGAGCCGGGCATGGTGGTGGTCGATCGCGGCGACCGTCAGGTCAGCCAGCACGTTGTAGCTGGGGAGCGCAACTTTCTCGCGGGTAAGCATTTGGATGCCTTCCAGCAACACCAGTTTGGGGCGGGACTGGACGCGCACCAAGGCCGCCATTTCGTTGGCGATGGCGGTTTTTGCCGTACCATCGAAGGGGCGGTAGCCGAAGTGTGCCAAGATTAGCCGTTGATGGCGGGCATACGTTTCCTTGCCGTAAGCGCCAATGGAAACCACTGCCGGGTTCACACCCATCTGGCTTGCGACATACTCAATATCCGTCTGACGGAATTGCCGGGAAAAGAACTTGTGCCGTGCCTTGAAATAACCTGCCACCACCAAGAAGCAAACCCTGTTGGTAGGTGTCCGCAGACCCAATAACGGTTCTTCCAATGCTAATGGCAAGGAGAAAAACCGTTTTCGTTCCGCACTGTTGAACACGGGAGGTGATTCAAATGCATCCTCTTCCAAACGGTTGAAGATTCTCATTCTTGCCATAGGGCGGACTCTCAAAAGGGGAAGTGGGTTAAAGATGCAGCTACACTGAAAACGATCATTTATACGATAAGAAAGATTAGGCAAAAAGGCTTGATATTCCTATAAGGAAACCTATCAAATAAGCCTGTTTTTCAGGTTTTTATGGAAGGTAAAACATGACGGCAAAAACAGCTTCCCCAGCCCCGAAAACCGTCGCTTACCTGCGGGTATCAACACAGGGTCAAGACACTGGAAAAAACAAGGCAGACATCCTGTACTTCGCCAACCATCACGACCTTGGCAAGGTAACATTTGTTGAGGAGGTTGCTTCGGGGAAGAAGTCATGGCGTGAGCGTCAAATTGCGCAGGTGCTGGAGGCGTTGCAGGATGGCGATGCGCTTATCGTCGCGGAACTCTCACGTTTGGGGCGCAGTATGTTGGAGTGCATGGAGATACTGGCACTATCCACCCGCAAGGGTATCCGCGTCTATTCGGTAAAGGGCAGTTGGCGGCTTGACCACAGCATCCAGAGCAAGATCATTGCCTTGGCATTTTCGATGGCAGCGGAAATTGAGCGCGACCTGATCTCACAGCGCACGACAGAGGCGTTACGTGCCAAAAAGGCGCAAGGCTTCATCCTTGGTCGCCCCAAAGGGCCGGGCAAAAGCAAACTGGATGCGTTCCGTCCAGAAATCGAAGGGTTGTTGGTGAATGGCGCAACGCAACGGTTCATCGCACAGCGGTATCACACCACCGAAGCAAACCTTTATAACTGGCTCAAGAAGCATGGGTTGAACAGGATCAAGTGTGTACCGCATGAAGAAAAATGAGGTCACGCTAAGGTGGCTTCATGATTCAGCAACTGACCGGACAAGATAATTGTCGCGGGATAGTAGCGAATTTTATGAGACTTTGGTGTTGTTTGTTACATTCATCCATGCCACTACCATGCCTACCGCGCCCACTCCCTGCAAGGGCAAGATCGTTGAGCCGAAGGCGAATAAGTTACCTAGTATTTGCTGTGCCGTCACTTGTGGCGGTATAGCAAATACACATCTTGCCATCGACTTCTAACCTCATTTTCCAGCAACAATCAGCGTTATTCCGCATTTATGTAGCAGCCAATTAGCATTGCGGAATAATGCTGTTGGAATGCTGCAATAATGCTGGGTAATGCTATTCCAGTCTGAATAGTGCTGTAGTCGTGCGGAACAATGCTGTTCGTGTGCTGTATTCAGCATTGGCAAGATAGGCGGTTGTGCTACCGCCACGGCTAAACGCGGGGAACTTATTCGCTGGCGGCTCAACGTGCGGTTGTGGTGCTTAGCGTAGGTTTTCGTTCTGTTGGACTTCAACCCCCTTAGATCGTCATCACCGAAATCCTATGGGACTTTGATGACGTTTATGCAAGTTCACCCAAGCAGCCACTTGTGTGAGTCCTTAGGCTGCCAACCTAGGGACAGTTACTGCTGAAGCCGCGTGCTTGTAATTAAGCTGGCGCGGCTACGACGGGCGTTAGGTGGTGCAATCCCACCTTCCGACCCAATCCGACCGGATAAGCCGGGGATTGGGCGACACGGAAACGGGAACCTAGTGATAGGTGAAACCCTGTTTGTGTTGAAGTGGTGCGTAACCATTTGGCAACAAATGTTACAAATCCGCCTTGGGGGATGCGGGAGACCGTATAACCCAAGCCCCACAGGTGGGCTGCTGAGGATACCGTGAGGTGTCAGGGCGTGGAGGGGAAACCTGGAGACGCTGGTACTTTTTGGCGCAAGCCGGAAAGATCGCTGGATAGCTCAAGCCTGTAAATGCATCACACGAGGATGCTATGGGGTAAGTTGTTGTGAGCCGTGACTGAGAGTCTGGCCATGCCCAATGAAAGTTGTTTGTGAGTACACCACCGGCTTTGGAATCTCGCGGGGTGGAAATTGACGGGGAAACCCGGCAAAAGGCGTAGCCTAGCAAGCAAATGGAGGGCAGCGGCGCATAACAGCGACAATGCAAGCTAACGTGGGAAGCTCTGCCCAGTTTAACCGTTCCCGGTGGCTCCGGGGCGGGATGGTAGCAGAGTGGGAGAGCAGGCAAGTAGGCGGGAAAGTGTTGGGGCGATATGGTCGAAGCCTTAACACGAGCATGAAAACAACAGGAGTGGCATCCTGTTCATGCAGTTGATGGATATAAATATATCCATCAACAAGCCGAAAGCCTGCGGCAGTAACAAGCGTGTCCCCTTGGCGGGGGACGGATAGGCACTTGATCAGGGGCGGGCTGTTGGCGCAGTCCGTGTGATCAGCAAAGCACCGTGTGCAAACCTCCGGTTTGGTACAGGGTAGAAGCCGTTCGCGGCGTTTCCAGCTTTTGGCTACCCAGACAGCGCGGCACCGGCGCAAACCATTCCCCCTTGCCTTTGGCGGGGGGGAATTCTGAATGCTTGAGGTGACTCAACTCGGATAAAACTATATCTACCCAGCGGCACGGGTGGACTCTTTGGATAAAGGGGCTTGCCCCTTTGTAGCGGCGCACTTCCAGTAAATCGAAGTGATGGCCTTACGCCGCGTAATCCCGCTACTGCGGCTCTATTGGCATTAAAGCCAGAACTGACGGTCTTCCACGTTCGCACGAGTTACACCCGCGAGTGATACGTTTCAAGCTACCACTCACCCTGCCTCGCGCCCTGCAAGACTGGGGGTATGGGGGTAAACCCCCATCTGGTGAAGTTCAAGTTTGCACGAATGTTGTTAGAACCGCGCAGAATCGCTTTTAAGCGTTTTAATGGCTCTATCTATAGCTCTTCATGGTTAATCACCAAAAAGCCGCGTAGCGGCTCAATACGCGCGTCGTAGACGCTCCTTTCCCTTGGGTGCGTTAGCACCCACAGATACTCACGGGCGTAGCCCGTTCCTTATGGTCACTTACGTGACTATCTGCCTGACGTGTTTCCGGGCTATAGGTTTGAATGTGATTTGCTTCTTGCAGTGCATGGATTTCAAATCCTATGGGACTTTGGTGTCGTTTGTTTAAATTCACCCTATAAAGTGTTTTGACACAATAGCGTTCTATGAAGAAAAGACGGTGTTTTCTTTTGTTTGTAAGAATATTTGTAAACAACTTGTAAGAAAGATTGTAGAGAAAAAATATTACATTTTAAGTTATTGATAATAAATGAAAAATATTATCTTGCGCACTGCGCAAGTATGAAGAAAAGACGGTGCAAGTATGAAGAAAAGACGGTGCAAGTATGAAGAAAAGACGGTGCAAGTATGAAGAAAAGACGGTGCAAGTATGAAGAAAAGACGGTGCAAGTATGAAGAAAAGACGGCATTACTCACAATAATATGTAGTCAAAGTTGACTTCATATATTAAATATATTAAGATAAATATGATTCCATATTTCTTGTTTTGGTAGGTGTTCATGGTAGAAGAACAACGTATTGATGATTCATATATCAGTAAAAATGCCCGTCCTGGCGAGACATGGGAGCAGGCACGAAAACGGTTGCAGTCTACACCGCCGCCTACTGGTGAGATCATAGAGAGAAGTAGATTATCTCCTCCGCCTGACAATTTGCAGACCATATATGGGCATGATGGGGAGATACATCTAGCAAAGGCGTTGGTAAAAGCTGCACATGGGTTAACGATTCACCAGACGCGACTTATCAGATATGCCGTTTCCAAGATACACCCTACAGCTCCACAGCCTAGTCAGTTGGTTGTCAGGATTGTGGCTGTTGACTATGCAGAGAAAATGGGAGTTAAAGGCTCAAAGAATTTCTACAGAGACTTACAGGAAGCAGCAGACGCTTTATTTAATCGCTACATTACCATTACGAGAGAAACACCCAAAGGACGTACAACTGAAAAAATACATTGGGTATCGTCAGCAAAATATCATACAGGTGAAGGTTGGGTTGAATTACGTTTTAGCCCAGAAGTTTCTCCTAGTTTATCCATGTTAAATAATGGCGATAAAATTATTTACAAACTACAAAGTACAGTTGACCTTAAATCAACATACTCATGGCGACTTTATGAACTCCTAATGCAATGGAAAGATACTAAACGATTACTTATATCAGTAGAAGATTACCGTAATTCTCTTGATGTTCCAGAAAGTTATATTTACGGAGATATAAAAGCACATTGTATTGATAAGCCGATAAAAGAACTGAAAGCTAAATGTCATATGGATATTGAATTCAAGGCAATAAAGGATAAAGAAAATAAGAAACGAGTGGGTTCTTTAGAGTTTTCTTGGAAATATGCAGAACAGATTGATATGCCATTAGAAGGAGGCGAAACACCTAAAAAGAAACGCGGGCGCAAGCCCAAAGAGGCGTAAAGCCAAGATCGCCCTGCACTGGCCTCCTACAGCCAGCACAGGACTTCACTTTCAATTTATACGGGAAACTGAAAATGCACACGCATGATAGCAACCTGCGCCCGTCTGTGCGCGAACACTTTACAGACAACCACGCTACTACCCCTAGGGATACGACGGTATCCACGCCTAACCACCCTGCCCCTGTCGATTGGGCGTTGTTCTTCCATGTGGTAGTGCGGCTGTTGGCTGTGACTGCCCTGCTCTACATCGCCTACTGCATCTTTACGTATTTTCAGCTTTTTGGCGTTTCGGCGATTGCCTTGTCTGGGCAATTCGCGCTTGCCCTGTTCTTCACCTATGCGGTGCTGACGGGGTACGACGACGCTGAAACGCTGTTGATCTGTTTAGGGATGTTTTTGCTGGTTGGGATGTTTTAAGGGGGAATCACCATGAAATCCATGTTTACAAACGACACCGCCGCCATCTTCGATGCCAAGGCACGGGCAGTACGCGCTTATCACCTGATGCAGTGGGCGCGGTGGGCAACATTTTGTTTGTACATTGTTGCGGTGTTTATGCTGTACGTCTCTGATGTGTGGGGTATTGCGTCGTTTCTTGAAAACAACAGTAACGAATACATTGCCTTGGCAATATTTTCTGTGACCAGTTTTATCCTTGCCTATTTCCTTGCCTCCAGCAAGGAGGCGGTTTACGAGGACATCGCTTTAAACCGCTCTGAGGGTTTCCACATGACGGCGGGGCAACGCTTCGCGATGGTCTTGTTTGCTTCTGCGGGTATCCTGTTTGAGTTGTTCAGCGCAACCAGTAACCAACAACACATCAGCAACAATGCAGCGGAACAGGTGGGGTTGTTGAAACCTGCCGAGGTGGGGAGTGTGGCCATCAACACCTCCCCTGCCTTGACGGATGCACTGATGAAAGCGCAAGCCAATTTGAACAAGTGCCAAGAAATGCTCAAGCAAGGCCGTGTGAAGGATTGCCATGTCAGCGAGGGCAAAGTCACAGGTGCATTGAAGGCTATCGACATGGCTAACCAGACCGCCGCAACCGTCAGCGGTGAGCTGGTGGATAAAACCAACGCCCACAATGAAAAGCTGCTTGAGCGTTTCGACAAGCCCATGTTCAAAGTGGTCGGCAAGGTGGTGGGTGGTGACACCAATGACGGCATGATTGTGGCAGTGGCGGTGATGATTACCATCTTTGAGTTGCAACACATCCTTGCTGTGTTTGCCTATGGCAATGCCCTACGCCGAATGAATGCCGACAAGTTGGCAAAACCTCCAGTAGCCACCGTCAAGCCTGAACCAACCCTACAAACTGGCAGTGCTTCCCTGCTCCACAAAACGGGGGAAACCATCGCCACCGAAATGGCGAAGGCACAACAGGCACGGGAACAGGTGTACCACAGTGCCGCCGACAAGCTGGATAACCTGCAAGTGCGTGAAAGCAGCGGCTTCAAGCAATCCCCGGAACAGCTTGCCAAGGCAATGGAATTGGCTGGCATGACCTACCGTACTGAGTTGCGCCAAGGGGGGCAACAGTTCCGGGATGCACCACTCGACCGCCCTACTCCGGCCATCCTACCAACCGTTACGGACACCGTGCCCGCACGGTCTGGAACGGTTGCTGATACCGTGCTCGCACGGTCACAAAACGGTAGCACGGAACGGTTGACGGATACGGCGCAGCAGACAGAAACCGACCTTTATCCAGACTGGGTAGGGCAGGTTTCCAACCAAACCATTTCTCCCGGCGCACGGGATGCAAAACGGTTTATTAGCCAACGCACCAAAAGCGGGGCAGACAAAACGGGGTTGACGGTTCAAGAAATGGGGCGAATTTGGTTGAACTGGCAAGCGCGGGCAGTGGGTGAGGGGGTGCTGACTCCTAACCCGGATTACTCAAATGGCAAGCCTAAGTACATTCTCGCTTAGTCAGGAAATGGAAAAGCCGGGGGAACCCGGCTTTTTTTATTCGGTTGGTTCAGGCCAGAAATCAGGATTAATAAATTGCTCATACTCCCAAGGGCAGGTTTCAGGGAAGCTAGCGGAGGGGATTCCCGTTTCTTTTTCAGCACCGGATTTTGCCAAGTCGTAGGCATCCAGAATGGCCTCTTCCAGTTTGGATTTAAGACCGGGGTTTTCCCTCATGTGTTTCTTGAGCCGCTTACGCTGCTCAATAATAGTCAGTTCCCAACTCCTGCGGCCTATATAAAACGGCTGGTATTGCCATTTCAGTAAATGCATGAGCAGGGTTTCCAAAAACGATTCTAATGCCCGTTTTTCTGATTTGCTCATGTCCTCGATTTCCTCAATGATGTGTTCTAGGTCAATTTGGTCAAACTTGCGTTCACGTAACAGCCTTGCCTGTTCCAGTGACCAACTGTAAAGGTCTTGATCGTAAGCTACAGCACCCATGTCCGTGCCTCCTGTGTTGTCGATAGCTTGAGGGTAGCAGGTAGGTAGGGTAGGGGGAAGTGCAAGCGGAAATGTAACATTTGCAATACGGCAGTATTGTTGTATTT
Organism: Thiothrix unzii; assembly: GCF_017901175.1. Classification (NCBI taxonomy): domain Bacteria; kingdom Pseudomonadati; phylum Pseudomonadota; class Gammaproteobacteria; order Thiotrichales; family Thiotrichaceae; genus Thiothrix; species Thiothrix unzii. Next base: position 12,346 of record NZ_CP072796.1, on the reverse strand, counting down.
CCCTACTACCGTATTGCAAGCGTTATCCCCAGAACCCGTGGATATACCTGTGAGCAACAGCATTAACACCTTGTCCGCATTCACTTTTTGTCGTTGCGCGATTTATAGCCAATTATGTAGAATCGGGACTTCCCTCAAAGTTTGATCTCTTGAAGGAAGTTCCAAGAAGCCCGCCGTAACCCGGTGGGCTTTTTACTTTTGGACGACTTACCCAATGCCGTATCAATTGACTAGCACATTTGAGGTTTAAAAAAGGTTGGTGAGGGCAATAGGGGATAAGCCATCTGATGGGTAGTCACTCCGATTTGTAACAATGTTGTTACAAATTAATACGTAACATCATGCTTATGAAGAGCTTTGCATGGGCAGGAAAAAAGAAAAGGCACGAACAGGGGAGAACGTGCCACAAAGGTTTACAACATACTTAATTTATACCGAACTAACCCCGTGCTTTTATTATTAATCAGGGGAGTTGCAGTTTACCCCCCCCCTGTATAAATATCAATCAATTAAGCATTTTACAGATACGGCTAACCCTATTTGGAAGCCTGCGACAGGGCTTCCATGCCTACAACTAGGGTTGGTTTTGGATTTTTTGGAATGGTTTCCAGTAGGTTCTAAAGTCTATTTGGATGCTTTCCGTGATGCCACAGATGGTGGCTTGTGTCGGTTGTGTGTGGTTGAAGCTTGATATTGTAGTTACTGCTGCAATTTCTTATGATGAAAACACATCACAGATACGTGATTCAGGATGTTGCAGACTGGTTTTCCAGACATCCCGCTACCCAAGAGGTCAGGCCAAGTCCGGTAAAGGTGTTCTGAATACCAGAAGAAATTCTGGCGAAGCCCGCTTAAGCGGGCTTTGTTATTTGTGGGGATTGGAAGGTAAAGGTTTTCCCATCCGCAGGTTATAGGCAATTTTGAAGAAGCCAATTTTTCCACCGCCGCGACGTTCCGGGGCAGGGTAGGCACTCAGTACGTGTAAGCGATACCAATTCTTAACATCAAGAAAAGACAAATCAAACATCGTCCCATTCTCTCGATCCTAAATATCCTGCATCATCACCACTAAGAGTCTAAAAGCTAAATAGTCTAATTTCATGCTTTTAGTCTTTTTAGCTCTTAAGTTTTTAGACTATTTAGCTTTTAAGGCGTTTTGACCTATAGTCACTCCTATAGGAATTATTTTGGGTTACAACATGGCAATCATTGCATTTCTTTCGCAGAAAGGGGGGGTTGGTAAATCTACTCTTGCCCGTGCTTTTGCGTGTGAGGCGAAAAAGAGTGGTTTATCCATCAAGCTGGCTGATCTGGATACCCAGCAGGGTACTGTATCGGAATGGCATCGCCATCGGCTGAATAACGGGAATGATCCCGTAGGTTCGGTGGAAGTGTTTGGTAAAGTGAGAGATGCGCTTGAATTGGCAGAGAGTTTCGACATCCTGATTTTGGATGGTGCGCCTCGTGCCAGCACTGCTACGTTGGAGATTGCCAAGGTAGCAGACTTGCTGGTGCTACCCACTGGAGCGAGTCGTGATGACTTAATTCCAACGGTTTTACTTGCCCATGAGCTGGTCAAGAAAGGCGTGCCACCTGAGCGTATCGGTATCGCTTTGGTCAGAGTAAGTACCGAATCAGAAATACAGGACGCTAATCACTACATTACGCAAGCGGGTCATTACTGCTTTAAAGGGCACTTGCCAGAAAAACCTGCGTATCGGCAAGCACAGAATGATGGTCTGGCGGTGACAGAAACGCGCTACAAAAGCCTGAATGAACGGGCAGATGAACTTGTTCAGTCCATCACAGATAGGTTGTAATCATGGCTGATTTATCGAAACTGAAAAAACGTAACCGTTTTGGTGATCCACCACAAGTAGAGGCGGCGGGAGATAACCTAAGTGCTCCAGAAGTTGCTCCAATTGCTTTAGCAGTTATTCCTAATGAGGCCACCGTAAAATTGTCACGACCAGCTCGCAAAACTGGTCGAACCGAAGCATTCGGTACGCGGGTAAGCGGCGACTTCCTCAAGGAGTTCAAGCGAATTGCCTTTGAAGACGACCTTAAGTTCGTAGAATTATTAGAACTTTCTTTAGAGGCATACAAGATTCAACGGAAAATCACTAAAAGCCTAAAAGCCTAAAAGCCTAAAAGCCTAAAAGCTCGCAATTTAGCTTTTAAAGAGTATTGGCTAACCATTTTTGGATGATTTTCAGTAGTCTTGGAATCCTTTGTTCCTAAAACGGTCGTTTTAGGGATGCGTCATGTCACATCCCCAAAGGCAGGCGGTTGCCGCCAAATCATACCCGTTTTCCTTGTCCTGAAACTGGCATTCTTTTACAGTTACATCAAGCCCATTAAGGAATAAATTGCCATGCTGATTGGTTATGCCCGCGTCTCTACCATAGACCAAAACACCGCCCTCCAGATGGATGCCCTTAAAGCTGCGGGGTGCGAAAAAGTTTTTACGGAAAAAGCATCTGGCTCGCATCGGGACAGGCCACAATTGCTGGCGGCACTGGATTACCTGCGAAAAGGGGACACGCTGGTGGTCTGGAAACTTTCCCGGTTGGCGCGTTCGTTGACGCAAGTTATCAAAACGGCAGCAAATATCCACGAGCGGGGAATCGCCCTCAAAGTGTTGACCCAAAACATCGACACCAGCACCTCTGAAGGACGGCTGTTTTTCCACATGACCGCCGCTTTCGATGAGTTCCAGCGGGAACTGATTGTCGAGAATACCCGTGCGGGTCTTGCCGCAGCCAATAGGCGTGGGCGACGGGGAGGGAGGCCAAAGGCCATGAATGAACAGGCCATCAAGCAGGCAGAAGCCTTACTCAAAGACACGGAGAACTACCCTTTCATTGGTGACGTGATTGACCAGCTTGGGATCGGCAGGACAGCCTTTTACCGCTATTTCCCAACAGACAGGATCAAGGAACTCAGGAATGAGCATTCCGCAAAAGCTTAACTGGGGCTAAATCCTGTGGTGGGTTACGTACCTTTATGCAGAGGAACCCAACGCCGGAGAATTCCCCCCGTGAAATTGATTAAAACCGCATCCAACCCCCGTCGCCCAATTTTCACCCCTAACGAATAAGCACCGGAAGGGTTAAGGCTAATCGGTATGGCAGGTTGCCCTACTTTACCGACTTCATGACGGGGTTTCTGTTTGCATAACAGTTTTTCTGCCAATAGCCTGTTGATAATGACAGAAGCAGTTTGAGCACTTAAATGCGTAATGCGGGCAATGTCCGCCTTGGTAAGGCTTTGCGCACGCCGAATCAGTTGTAACACCAACCGTTCGTTATATTGGGCAATGCCCGCCAGATTACTACCGCCTACTGATGCCATCAGAATATTACTTGGCGGGTGTTTCAGTCGGCATCTCAAACTTCGCCATGCGTGGCTTGCCTTCGGCTGGCTGGATCATCGCCACCACCTTATCACCCGCGCCCAGCTTCATCTCCGCTGGCGCATCAAAACGCGGCTCATCCCCTTCCACCAACGTTAAGTCGGCTTCTTGTTTGTCTTTGCCTTTCAACACGGTCAGGCGAACTTTGACCGCCTTGAGTGCGTCACCTTGCGGTAAACCTTCGGCATATAGGCTGACTTTACCATCTTCCGCCGTCACTAGTTCGTGATGGATTTCATCGACTACCGCCACAATACCACCGTGATGGGGTTTGTCATCGTGGGCGTGATCATGCCCTTCTTGCTCGTGTTTGGCGTGGTCTTCCGCCGATTCGCCTTTGTGGGTATCCTCCGGTTTGGTTTCAGGCGTAGTTGTTTGCCCGTGATCTTTTGCATGGTCGTGTCCGGTTTCACCGTGCTTGGGTGGCTCTTCCGCCAACACCATTGGGGAAGCCAGCAAACCGCAGGCGATTAACAACGTGGGTAACAATTTCATGGGTTATCTCCTTGGTATTCAACAGTTAAAAATTACAGGGCTTCATCGCTTGCCATATCCAGCAGCTTTTCCGCTGGTTTGCGCCCAAACAGCCAGAACATGGCGGGGGTGAGGAAGGTATCCAACAGGGTTGAGCTGATCAGCCCGGAAAAAATCACCACCGCCACCGGATGCAGAATTTCCGTCCCCGGCTGTTCGGCTTCAAACAGCAGCGGCATGAGCGCGAACGCTGCCACCAATGCCGTCATCAGCACTGGGGACAGGCGTTCCAGTGACCCCCGAATAATCATCGCACGGGTAAAACTTTCCCCTTCGAGCCGCATCAGGTTGAGGTAATGGCTGGTTTTGAGGATGCCGTTACGGGTGGAAATACCCGCCAGCGTAATAAAACCAATCAGTGCTGCCACCGACAACGGTTGCCCCGACAGCCACAGCCCAATCACGCTGCCGACCAATGCCAGCGGAATATTCGCCATGATCAGCAATGCCAGCGTGGTGGACTGGTAACGGCTATACAGGGTCAAAAACACCAGCAACGCCGCTACCGCCGCTAATAGCGTGATGCGTTGCGCCGCTTGTTCCTGCGCCTCAAACTGCCCACCAATGGTGATGAAGTAGCCTTCTGGTAACGTGAAATCAGCCACTTTTGCCCGCATATCCACCACCACTTCTGACAAAGCCCGACCCTGCACGTTGGCGGACAGCACAATGCGCCGCTGCCCGTTATCCCGTGACACTTGGTTGGGGCCGTCGCTTTCCTCAATTTTGGCGAGTTTACTTAACGGCACTTGCCCCAGTGGGGTACTGATGAGCAGATCCTGCAATTGGGTGGTGGAACGTGCCGCCTCCGGCAAGCGCAACACCAGCTTGAAGCGGCGGTTGCCATCCACGATTTCATTGATGGTTGCGCCGTCCACCAACATTTGCAGTTCCCGCAGCAATGCCGCCCCTGAAAGCCCGTACTGCCCCGCTACTGCATAATCCACATACACCTTGATTTGTGGGGCAAGCACTTGTTTTTCCATGTTCAAGTCTGCCACGCCGTCCACCGTCGCCAGTGCTTGTTGCAAGCGTTCGCCTTGGGCGCGGAGCGTGTCGAGGTCATCGCCAAACAACTTGATGGCAATCTGCGCCCTGACCCCTGACAACATATGGTCGATACGGTGGGAAATCGGTTGCCCGATACTCACGTTTACTGGCAACGGTGCAAGGCGGGCACGGATGTCGCCATACACCACATCCATTGAGCGTTCTGACGGTTTTAAGGCAATGTCCAGTTCGCTGTTGTGTACCCCTTCTGCGTGTTCATCCAGTTCTGCCCGCCCGGAACGTCGCCCGACATGGGCAATTTCCGGCACGTCTTGCAGCAAGGTTTCGGCTTTGGCGGCAATGCGTACCGATTCCGCCAAGGTCACACCGGGGGTCAAACGCACACTCACCAACAACGTGCCTTCATTGAACGGCGGCAAAAACGTGGTCGGGAACAACGGCACAAGGCTACCCGCCAGCAATACCGCCACCGCGCCTATGCCGAGCAAGGTACGCGGGTAATCCAGCACGGTTTCCAGCGCCTTGGCATAACCACGCTTGAGCCAGCGCACCAACCACGGTTCAGGGTGGTCAAGCTGTTTCATATTCGGTAGCAGGTAATACGCCATCACGGGTGTGAGGGTCACAGACACCAGCATCGACACCAGAATCGAGGTAATGTAGGCAATGCCCAACGGCACAAACAGTTTGCCCTCCATCCCCGGCAAGGCGAACAGCGGCAAAAACACCAGCACCACAATAATGGTGGCGTACACAATCGCCGACCGCACTTCCAGCGTGGCGTGCAACACGATCTTCAAGGGCGCAAGTTGGGTTTTGTGCAAGCGGTTATTACGCAAGCGGCGAATCACGTTTTCGACCCCCACCACCGCATCATCCACCAGTTCTCCTATCGCAATCGCCAAGCCGCCCAGCGTCATGGTATTAATCGACAAATCCAAATAGCGGAATACCAGCACCGTACACAAAATCGACAACGGGATTGCCATCAGTGAAATCAAGGTGGTGCGGAAATTCCCCAAAAACAGGAACAAAATCACCATCACCAGCAGTGATGCCAATACCAGCTTGTGTTCCAGATTGCCGATGGAAGCCTCAATGAAACTGGCTTGGCGGAAGGTCACACGCGGCTCTGCCATGCCTTGCGGCAGGCTGGTTTTCATCGACTCCAACGCGGTTTCTATCGCTTGGGTAAGCTGGATAGTATCCGCATCGGGTTGTTTCTGAATACCCAATATCACCGCAGGCTGACCGTTAAACCCCGCATCCCCGCGTTTGACCTTGGGGGCAAAGGTGACGCTTGCCACCTGTTTGAGCAAAATCGGTTGCCCCGCCGTGGCAGTAATCGCAAGGTTCTGCAAATCCTCAAGGCTGGAAGTGCGCCCAATGTGGCGGATCAGGTATTCCTTGCCGCTCAGTTCCATGAACCCGCCAGAGGTATTATTGGCAAACCCTTCCAGCGCATCCGCCAACTGCGTAAGGCTAATTCCCAGATCGGTCATGCGGCGCATATCCGGCTGTACCTGAAACTGGCGCACTTCCCCACCAATCGGGATGACTTGCGCCACGCCAGCAATCGACAACAGGCGCGGGCGTAACACCCAGTCGGCATACTCACGGACTGCCATTGGGTCAATTTTGGCGGGGTCAATCGGCACTGCCACCATCATGATTTCCCCCATGATTGACGACACCGGCCCCATTTGCGGCACAATCCCAGCAGGCAAACCGCTTTCCATCGCGCCCAGCCGTTCGCTGACCATCTGGCGGGCGCGGTAAATGTCCGTATCCCAGTCAAACACCGCGTACACAAACGACAACCCGGCACTGGATACCGAGCGTACCGACTCAATCCCTGGCAAGCCGTTGAGGGTGGTTTCCAGTGGGAAACTGATCAGGCGTTCCACCTCTTCAGGAGCCATGCCACCCGCTTCGGTCATCAGCGTGACGGTGGGGCGGTTGAGGTCGGGGAAGACATCCACGGCGGTTTGCGGCAGTTGCAACGCGCCGTAAATCATCAGCATGGCACTCGCCACCAGCACCAGCAGGCGGTTGCCGAGGCTGGCGTTCAATAACCAGTTAAACATGGCAGCCTCCTAACGGATTTGGTTAATCAGATTGGTGGCTTGCACCACCACGCGCTCACCGTCTGGCAAACCGGCGGTAATCATCACCCGTTCCCCGTCCAGCGGCTGGTATTGCACCACACGCGGCGCGTACTGTTCCGGCGTGGTTTTTACCCATACCACCGTTTGGTTACTGGGGTTACGGGCGAGGGCTTCAGCGGGGACAGCGACACCTTGCAGCGTTTCACGGGTTTGCACGGTCACTTGGACGGGTGAACCTGCGGCGAGCTGGGCAAGTGTTTCACCTTCTACACTGAAGCGCAGGGGTAAGGCTTGTTGGCGTAATTGTTGGCTGTTGCCTTGATAGCGGAGTGCGAGGGTTTGCTTACCGATGGTGACGTTAGCGGCAGCAATGTTAGCGGGTAAGGCAGGGTCATAGGTGACGGCTTCCACCTGCAATTTGCTGGGGTCGATGATGTCCAGCAATAAGTCGCCTGCTTGTACGGCTTGCCCGTTGGCGGCGTAACTGGCGGTGACAATGCCACTGATGGGGGAGCGCACGGTTTCGGTAACGCCTTTTGCCCCTTTGCGGAATACGGCAAGACGGGCTTGCAGGCTGCGTACCGTCGCAGCGGCGGTATCCACGTCACGGCGTGGAATCAGGTCGCCTAGCCCTTGTAGCCGCTGGTAATCCAGTTCTGCCAGCTTGAGTTGTTCTTGCAAATCGGCAGCTTCGGCGGCTTGGTTCGTACCTTCCTGTGCATCTTTGGCAAGGGTGAGGGTAGCCAATACTTGCCCCTTTTCTACCTTGTCGCCAATCGCTGGCAAGCTACCATTGGCAATGTCGAGCCGTCCGGCTTGCAATGCCTGCACTTTGCTGCTGGCATCCATACCCGCCACCACCTGACCATTCAGGATAAGGCTACGCGGCAAGGTTTCGAGCGTCGCAGGTTGGGTACGCACCTGAATGAAACGTTGGGTTTTTTTCGGCAAGAATACGCTGCCATCCGGCAGGCGTTGCGGGGCATTGGGGTTGGCAGCGGTCGGGGCAGCTTCGCCGTGGTCATGCCCATCACCCGCTATTGCCAGCGCGGGTAACAACAATGCACCGATCAACAAAAATGCAGTTGGTTTCATGCCTGTACCCTCCGTTGGTGGCGGTCACGCCGCAACGTGAACACCACGAGAGCCAAGGCAATGACCACCAAACCCAGCACCCACGGCAAGAAGCCCCAACCGCTGGCTGAAGTGGCGGTGGCGGGTTCAACGTGCATCGCTTCCGCCGCGTGTACATCCAGATCACCCGTCAGCAAGTCGCTGGTTTCACCGGCTAAAATGGTTGCCATCACCGCGTATTCCCCTTCTGGGAGCGGTTGTGACATTGCAGCATGGTAACTGCCATCCGCTTCTTGTTCGGCTTTGATACGTTGCCCTGCAATGTCCAGTTCCACACTGGCATCCGTTACCGGGGCGTTGCTGGCATGGTCATCAAGGAACAGGTGCAAACCGTCACCCTCCAATGTGCCTACCAGTTCAAACTGGGTAGACTCCATCACCAGACGCGGTGCAGCGGGGGAATCAGGGGCAGCAGCGGCTTTTTCTTCGCCGTGGTCATGCCCATCACCCGCAACAGCGGCACAGGCGAACATTAGGCTGCATACGCAACCGGCAAGTAACTTTCGCATGATTTGTCCGCCTTATTGTTGGTGGGTTTTGTCGTCCCAGACCAGCGTTGCATGATGCAAACTGGGCTGCCACGCTTGCTTGAGCGGAATGGTAAAGCGCGAAGCGGTACGCGGGTGGCGTTGTTTGATTGCGCCACTGTAGTTGGCTTTGCCTGACTCTAACACCTTGCCGCTGGTATCGGTCACGGTGTAATCCAGATGCCCAAAGCGCACAGGGTCACGCCCAATACGCTCCAAACTCCCGCGTATTTGGCTTGTGCCATTGGCGGTGTTTTCAAGGTGCACGTTCTGGAACGCTACGGTGGACGCACCATCAGTACTAATACCTTGCGCTTGCAGGGCGGTTTTTTCGGGATTGACTGCACAGCCGACAGCCAGCAACGGTAGAACTACCGCTAACAGTAAGTTTTTCATGGTCTATTCCTAAATATGTTTTAAACAAGCCAATGGTTGAGTGAAAACAAATTCAGGCGATGGGTGGGCGTATCAGTAGATCGGCGAGAGGATCGCGGTAATGGTCGAGCGTAAAGGTTGAAGTTATGTTGATAGCTTTCGACGATGGCAGCGCCACAGACACGACAGGGAGAGCAATACTTGCCGTTGTGGTATGGCAACAGTGTTGATGGTTTTCTACATCACTGCTTTGTCCGCTATGTCCATGCCCATCCCATGTCACTAAATGCTTCCCACCATTGACGAGGTGGGCGGTGTGAATGTCATGCCCGGTATGAACAACATCAATATGACAATCAGCCATAGCCGCCTGTACTTGCCCCAGCAGAACGCAGGCAAGCAAGAACGACAGTAAACGCTGGATGATTGGTTTTTTCATGCGTGCAGCGTATACCAGCACGGTGATACAACGCAAGCACTCAGAAGACCAGCGGAAAAATACATCAGACAGCGGCGGCACGGTGCAAGTCCTGTTGCGCATAACCCCACATCTGCCACGCCCCACTCAAAGCCAAAGTAGCCATCACTCCCGCCACGATCAGGTCAGGCAAACCGGAAGCTGTCCCGAATACCCCAACCGCCGCCAATACCACCGCCACATTGCCGATGGCATCATTGCGTGAGCAAATCCACACGCTGCGCATATTGCTGTCACCCTCACGGTAAACGTACAGCATGGCAGCAACCGCCACATTAGCCGCCAGCGCCAGCAGTGCGACACTGCCCATCGTCATGGCATCCGGTAAGTTTCCCGCCCATAGTCCCCAGCCAGTACGCCCCAGTACCCACACCCCAAATACTGCCATCGTTGCGGCTTTCAACAAGGACGCTTTGGCGCGGATAGCCAGCCCCATACCCAGTACCCACAAGCTGATACCGTAGTTGGCTGCATCGCCGAAAAAGTCGAGCGAGTCCGCCAGCAAAGAAGCCGATTGCGCCCATACCCCAAACAGCATTTCTACCCCAAACATAGCGGCATTGATGAGCAACGCCAACCATAAAATCAGGCGGTAACGCCCGTGTGGGGTTTTGGCTTCGGTGCTGCAACTGTGGTTACAACCGCATTGTGCGCTCATACATTTCTCCAAAGGGTTACGTTGGGGTTATGCTAAACCCTGTAGTCGCTATAGGGTCAAGCCATGCAACAAAAACTAACCATCGGCATGTTAAGCAAACAATCTGCCGTGAAAGTGGAAACCATCCGCTATTACGAGCGCAGCGGGTTATTGCCGATCCCCACCCGTTCAGCCAGCGGCTATCGGTATTATGACGGGGAGGATGTCAAACGCTTGCGGTTCATCCGGCGTGGGCGATCCTTGGGGTTTGGGCTAGAAGAAATCCGTTCCCTGCTGCAACTGGCAGACCAACCCCAGCAGCCTTGCCATGAAGCCGACCAACTGGTACAGGCACATCTGGCGGAAGTCGATGCCAAAATTCGGGATTTGCAGGCTATCCGTAACGTGTTGGAACAGCTTGCTGGATGCCAAAGCCAGACAGCGGCACATTGTCGGTTGCTGGAGGCGTTGGAAGAACGGGTATGCTGTAGTACAAGATAGGCACGATTTTGGCAGGCAAGACACCTTTCGTTTGTTCCTTTGCTAACGTGGATACCATGCCATCCACCACCCCTTTCAGCCGCAATGCTTGCGCCAGCCCTGCCTGATCGTGGGTAATATCCACGCTGCCATACAACGACACCCGGTCAAGGCGGTTCTCAATGTTCAGGTCGTGGTTCTCGCCCTTGATGATCATTACCTCAGATTCATTCTGGAAGTAGTCCATCGAATCTTCTTTCAGTTGACAGCCCATCAGGGAAACCGCAGCGATGCCGACTACTGCCAGCGTAATGATTGGTTGTTTCAATGTTATTCGTAGCCCAGAAAAAAGCCGCCCATTATAGACCGATTTTTCAGCATTCTTGCAAATACCCTACCCTTTTCCAACATCCTATTTGCCTAAAAGACTCACCAGTAATCAGGCTTGTAAACAGCCCGCTTTTTGGTCGGGATCATATTGGGGAGCTGGCAGGCTTTTAACTCTTCTTCAAGGATGTAATGCCGTGTCCAGTGTGAAAGGTTTGACAGTTCCGCGTTAGGCGGTCGAGCTTCACCACCCGCTGGCTTGAGGCGCGGCATGATCGTAGCGGTTATGGATTGCGGGAAATCTTCCTGTATTGCCTCCAGTGCCGGGACAATATCCGAATCGTTGGAAACCAACACCAATTGTCCCATGCCCTTGTAAGCGTCACGGTACAGATGCAGGGCAATGTTTACGTCAGTTTTCTTCTCTTCCAATCGCCAGACGTTCACCCGGTCAGTTTTCACCAGCGGGTTCTGGTAGCGCGGCATTCCCCCTGCTTCAAGGATGAAATAGCCTTCAATGACTTGGAACAAGTCCGGGTACAGCGTCCGCAAAGCCTTGTGGTAAGCATTCTGTGACATCACCGCCTGTTCACCACGGGTGGCAATTTTGCCTTTCACTGGGGCAGTAAAAAACTTCACAGCGACAATTTCAGCATCGGGGTTTTGTTCTTGGCAAATATGGGTGAATAGCTTCACCACGTCGAGCCATTTGTAGGGGCTGCCTTTCAGTACCCCGTAGTAGAGGTTGAAGCCGTCAATGTAGAGTGTTGTTTTCATAGGGGTACGGCAGAAATGAAAAAACCGCCATTATAGGCGGTTTTTCCGTCCCAAAGCGATGAAGTCAAGCTCCAACAACCAAGGGATGAGTTGTACATTCACTGTAACTAACTTAGTTAGTGGATGCAATAACCGAACTAGCAAAAAAACCAAAAGTCGCATCACTGGTAGGACAAACTGTTAGCCGATATTAGCCGTAACTAGCTAATACACAAAGCGAGGAAAACAAGCACTGATGGGTCGTAGGTGTAGTGCAAGATAAAGGCGTGATAGAACGTTGCCGCTAAGCCCATGACTTACCACTGTTTTTCCAGCTACCACGCCGGTTTTTCTGCTACCAAACCCACCCTACTACCCTGATTCGGCAGGGGAAAGTCTTGTAGCTTGCCTGAGTTTGCGCCGCGCTTTCTGGCTCGCCTCTTGGGTGGTAATGGTTTTGGCTTTCTGGTGTCTACCACAAAACGTGATGAAGGGTTCAGGGTAGGGAAACTCGCCTTTTTGCGTTCGCTTCCAATCATTTTTCAACATCCGTACCAGTAAGCG
>NZ_CP072795.1 GCF_017901175.1 Thiothrix unzii | reverse complement strand
ATGCAACCCGGTGACACGGCGGTATTCGCGGAAATTTCGCGGATGGCCCGGAGTACGTTACAGGTTTTGGAAATGCTGGAACACGCCAGCACCCACAAGATGCAGATCCACGTCGTGAAGCAGAATATGCGCTTTGACGACTCCCTCAACGCCAAGATCATGGCAACGGTATTTGGCATGGCGGCGGAGATCGAACGCGAGTTCATCAGCCTGCGCACCAAAGAAGCCTTGGCTAAACGTAAAGCCGACGGCGTGACCTTGGGCAGACCGAAGGGCAAGGCAGAAACGGTGAAACTGGATGCCCGCGCCGATGAAATCCGCCGTTATCTGGCCAAGGACATCAGCAAACGCGCCATTGCCAAACTGGTGGATTGTTCCAAATCCACCCTGTACAACTGGCTGGAACGGGAAGGGCTGAACAAGAAGAAACCCAAAACGGCGAAAGCCCCAACAACGACACCATGACCGAAGAACAACACGGATACGGCACAGTGGAAGCACAATTGAAACGGCTGGAAACCCAGCTACACATCATCAGCACCGACCCAACTTTTTTGTGCAAAACAGTAAATTATATTAAAAACAATATATTGTAGTTTGATCTTGACAGGCTGCTAGAATAAAAGCACCAAACCGCTTTGCTGAAATTGGAATGCTGAGTCATCATTCGTGTAAAAAATATGCATACGTATGAGGTAATGGTTATCATGTACTCGTAACCAAAGGTAGATCGTAAGATTTTCCATTTTTTATATTACTTTTTTGGTATAAATAGGGTATAAGATGTGTTCATCCGATAAAAAGTGGAATATCAGATGCTATCGTTCAGAGAGTGGGCGAAACAAGATAGAGGAGTGGTATCAAAGTGAATCGGCGAAGGTTCAAGCAGGATTCGACACAGCAGTAAGCTTTTTAGTCGATCAGAAGAGAGAAACTTGGGTCAGACCAAGAGCAACGAAACTAGCAGGGAAGTCTTGTAGTAAGCATGATCTGTATGAAATTCGTTTCAAGGCTGACAATAAGCAGTGTAGACCACTTGGATACTTCGGCTCTTTGACAGGGGAATTTACGATACTACTTTGTGCAGTGGAGAAGGGTAATGCGTTCATACCTAAAGATGCTTGTGAACAAGCAGGAGAAAGACGAAGACATGTCGAATCCAACAGAGAAATCTATTCCTGCAAGTGCAGGGATGAGAGTGGCACAGACTTCGCTTGTCAACAAGCTTAAGAATAAAGAGTACCGTGATGCTTATGTCGAAGCTAACATAATGCAAGGTCTTGCTCACCAGATACGAACCAATAGAGAAAATCGAGATTGGTCTCAGCATGATTTAGCCGAGAAATGTAAATCATCAAGCCAAACTTCTATTTCAAGATTAGAAGATCCATCTTATGGAAAGTACACACTTAGCACCTTAATAAAATTAGCGTCTGCATTTGATGTTGCCCTCATTGTTAAATTTGTTCCGTATAGCAAGTTTTTAGTGGAGACAGAAAAAAAGGCCCCTAAATATCTATATGCACAATCATTTGATAATGAATTTATTGAAAATAAAACTGTAACTGATTTTTCATCTGAAAAAACCACGAAACAAGATATTTTAAGTATGTATCATACTGAGGTTTTTAATGAAATTCAGAGTAATTTTATTGTTGGATCGATAGATGGAAAAAAAATTAGAAATAACTGTGATTTAGACAATAAGTTTATTTTTATAAGTAATTCTGAAAAATCCGAGGATGAGTATGCAATACACTGATTTAAATGAGTTGTATGCCGATAGTGTTAAGGGAATGATGATTGGTTATCCAATATCGAAAATAACATTCTCAAGTATTCAAAATACAGAGGATGATCAAGTTGAATCAAGAAAAGTAGTTACATTATCTATGCCAACTCATGCGCTTATAAAGATTTGTGCTACTTTTATAAAAAGTGCTGAAGATAATCAAGGTGCCATTCTATCTGCGATCAAGGAATCAGAAGAAAAAATATTAGAAGCAATAAATCAATCTAAAAAAGATTAATTCTTCTAATTTCTGCGATACTAACTGCTGATATTTATTAGGGGGAAAGCGGGTGGAAACCGCCGAACGTCCGCGCTCCGTCGTTGATACCGTGCCAGCTCGTCGGTGCTATCGCGCTCCAGCGTGTAAGCCGTGCCTCTTTTCTGATGTTTCTGTTCGGCAAAGGTGAGTAAAGAAAGGCCGCAAGCGTTCGTGTTGTCACTTCCAGTGGCGGCGTGGTCGCTACGCGGTTTGTTTGTGCCGCAAGCGGCAAGATCGCCTCATCTAAAGCTCAGGCTGGAAAGAATGCGAGCGGTTGCCCGCACGCAAGACGCGCCCGGACAGTCTGTAATTGCTCCAGGCTTGTGCCGCTTCCGCCCGTCCTTCGCTCACCGCCTGCGTTCTCGCCTCCACTACGGCGGTGGCTGCGGTCGTGGCTACAGCGTCACAAGCCTTCCACAATGTCGGCGAGGGACTTTCTCGGCTTCGATAAATGTTGTGCCGCGCCTCCTTTGACGAGCCTTCGGCCCGTACCTTTGCAACGCCGCAAGCGGCTTATGCAAATCCGTTGTGGTGTTGTGACGCGGCAAGCCGCTTACACAACGGCGGTGAGGTTGCCCAATTTTTACATAAAACGGGTTATGCGATATGCGACGCTTCGCTCTTGTCGCACACGGCTTCGCCGCCCTGCGGGTCGCCTAACCAGTTTTATGCAAAAGTCGGGCAGCAGAATATCCCCCGACACGCCGCCAGCGGCTACGCGGGGTTCTGTGATGTCGCTACGCGGTTTGTTTGTGCCGCAAGCGGCAAGATCGCCTCAGCTAAAGCTCAGGCTGAAAAGAACGCGAGCGGTTGCCCGCCCGCAAGACGTGTTCTGAAAGTCTGTGATTGCTCCAGGCTGTCGCCGCTTACGCTCAAGCCCCTACGCTCACCTACGCCATGCCCATTCACCGCTATTGCTACCGCGTTTAATGTCCGGCTACGCCGCACACGCGGAAGCGCGGTCAATGGTCACGGCTACGGTGGCTGCGGGTCTTGGCTACAGCGTCGCCAGCCTTCCACAATGTCGGCGGGGTGGTGTTGTGGGCTTCTATACGTGCCGTGCGCCGCCTCCGGTGAGGTGCGCTTCGCGCAATATTTCCAACAGACCCCCCAAGTTTTATCTTGTTATCTTCATCCTGCACCTCTTGTATTTTTACTGCTTACTGTTTACTACCTACTAGACAGTAGATTATTACGATGATAATATAAACTTATTGATTGATAAATGGGCAGGAGATCCTATGACATACACAACCAATCCTCTCACACGGGAATATGATCCATCGCAAGGGCTGCCCCAGCATCTGGCACATAAGCCTGTATATGCACTGCCTTATCAAGCCTTTGATGGAATCTACGACAGCAGCACTGATATGAGGTTTATATCGGTTGGGATTGCGCAATATTGGGAAGAGGATGTTTCCATAAAGACAATGCGCTATGTGAAGGACGAAAAAAGGGGAACCGCAAAATGGACTCGTCAAGCAGAAGAGCTACCATTGCACCGTGTACTCGATATGGCTATTTTCCTATCAAAAGTTCTTTTCGATGTGAAAGATGACCGTGTTTCTATACAAAAAGGTACATTTTTAAATCAGGAAGAGAGTGATATTTTCATAGAAAAAGAGCGTAGAGAAAAATGGGAGCTTGAGAATTACAATAAATTCTTAGACAGGAATAGCGACCTGTTAAAAGCTAGGCTTAATACTTTGATGGATGTTTTAAATAACCTTAAAAGCGAAGGAAAAATTTAATGGATGCTGGATGTGCTATTGAAATAGATGATTTGCATCAAGACATTATCCTTGATAAGGAAAAAAAGATGTTTGAGCGTAAAATTTTTGCCATCAAAGGTAATCAGGATGTAGGTAAAACAACTTCTCTCAGGCTTGCGTATAAGATGTTGTTGGAGCAACTTGAGAATATTCCAATATCGTATCAAGTAAAATATGATTCTTATCAATATAGTAAAAGCTGGGCTGAGGAGGCTTTTATGGATTTCACCGCTGTTTTCACCATATCAGGCTATGTGGTAATACTTCATAGTCCGGGTGATAACGCTTGGTTTGTAAATTGTTTACGAGAATATCATGATAAGTCTTGTCTGATAATCGTATGTGCCACCCGCAAGAATGGTAATCATGGTAGTGTGAGAGCATTTAATGAATTTGCTCAAGAATATGGATACCACCCAGATGCAATGCTAAAAAATGAACTCTCTGAAAGCGATAACAAGGAGAAGGCTCAACAGTTGCTCAAAAGAATTGGGACTGCGCTTGGAGAGGCATTGGAGTCTTCAGAAAGTCCAGAAAAATGCAGCGAGTTGCAAACTACGTTACTCCGCAAACTTGCAGATTCATTAAAGACACATCCATAACCGAATTTTTACCTGATTTTTAACGGGTGGAAAATAGAAGAGGTTTTGCAAGTGTTTCTGCCGCCTGTTTTTTAAGCAGTTGCGCGGGTGGGGGGAAGGTGGCGGTTTCTGGTAAAAGCTCGCAGCGGCAGAAACACCCGCACCAGTTTATTTTTAGGCGTGCCGTGCAACCACCGCCCAACTGAAACACGTTTCAGATGGGCGATAGTTGACGGGGAAAGGCTGCTCATTTACTCATTTACTCATTTACTCATAATAAAATCAGCGCCTTATGTCGGGTTTTAACTGATTAAGTCTATGATTTTTAATATAATTTAGTTTCGGCACACAGAAAACCGCTGACCGTCAGAGGGTTAGTTGTGCCGCAGGCTAAACCCATGAGATTAAAAGACGTTGCGACCATTCGCCTTGATTTTGCTGATGCTGATTTCTGGTTAGTTCGCCGGGGATCGTTGGAAACCATCGGGCAACCCACCAAAACCTATTCCCCTTATTACATTGGTATCAGGATCGAGCAAACCGCGCTTATACTTCCTGATTATCTTTACTACGTGTTCATGCACTTGCACCAGGTCGGGCAGTGGAAGCCGTTGGCACACGGAACACTTAGCCTTGTGCATATCCGCACCGAAGACGTGCGCAATATTGCGCTAACCCATTAAACAGGGTGAGGGGCTAACGCCCCTCTCCTTTTGAGGATCAGCATGGAAATCAACATACCCAGTATCGAGGCACAAAAACGCTTCATCTTTGAACAGGCGACTAAGGAGGCAATCCGGCAGTTAGAACAGAACCTGACCGCGCCGGTGATCGAGGATTTGGGTATGGATGAGAGCCAGTACAGCAACGAGCATCTGTTACCCGAAAACCGTTGGAAACCGCCCCATCAGGACATCGTGTACGCCTACATTGAGCAGTTTAAACGCCATTCTGAGTACAAGAGTGATAAGGCGGTAGCGGCATGGTTGGGGATGCGGGGCAACAATGCCGAGCGTAATTTGAGGGCGTTCAAGACCGGGGAGAGTAGCCCGCCGTATGGGATCTGGCGCAAGTTGCTGGTGGCAACCGGGCGAGTGCCACAGGAGATTATTCCCGTGGTGGCGTTCATGCGTTGAGGGAGTCAGGAGCATCTGACTTCCTATCAGGTGGCCTTTGGTTTGCAAGCCGTTACAGGTATGGGAGCTGTTGCCCCCATAGATGCAATGCCTCTAGGAAAGCAGATTTTTGATCTGGTTTAGTCGTTGTTCACTGGTGTTGGGTTCTTCAGCCTTTCCTGCAATTCAGCTATCAAAACTTCTATCATGTTGAGGTCTACAATCGCCCTGCTACTTTTGACACCACCTAGGGTGAACTTAAACAAACGTCACTAAAGTCCCATAGGATTTCGGGGATGACTATCTAACTGATGTTACGCAGCCCTAAGCACCTGTAGCTCATCAAAAGCGCCCCGAATTGCCTTGGCGTAGAGCTTTGAACGCAAGGCAAAGTGGTTAAGATGCTTGCTGATGGTCAAACACTCCATTTTGAAGACGGCGACGATGGAGGCGAATAAGTGATTCGCTTGTGTTTTAGCGGTGTGGGCAGGGGATTTCGCAAAGGCAGCATTGGATTTGAGCGATTTATGGAAGACCTCGACTTTCCACCGTTTTTGGTAGGTTGTCGTGATTTCGTCCCACTCTGCTGCCAAGCGGCTACAGACCAGATACAAAATGCCGCTGCTGCCGTCTTTGTTCGTAAAGACTTGCCGGGCGAGCTTGACGGGGAAGGTTAGCCCCTTCAACCAGCCCTTGATGGCTTTTTGTTCTGTCCATACCAATTGGTCGAGTCGTGTGTAACGTTTTGCCTTGCTGTCTACTTCGCTCAATGCCACTAATCGGTTACTTTTCAATGCCATAATGAAGTCCTTTTGCCGTTTCTCCTTGATGTGTTCCATATTCTCGGCGGAGGCGAACCAAATGTCGCTCAACACCCATGAAAATGTCAGTTGGTTTTGAATGCAGGTGTCAATCATGGAGCGCATTTGCTCATTTTTGGTGACATCGCTGCACCGCTTTTCTTGGCGTGTATTGATGTCACAGAAACGGAACGGTTTCCGTATCAGTTCAAATGCAACAGGAATGGATGCACCATTGCTATGATATAGACAGTTTAACAAGTTGATTCCCTTGATATTACGCCCTTTGCAGTGGTCGTAATGCCAACAAATTAGATCGTTTTCGTCCATGTAGGGCTTTTCTTGCACCGTATCGTCGATGATCAGGATGCCATCGGCTGATTCGACCTCCCTGACGGTCTTTTTTACCTGTTTCCACAGGTCTTTCGAGGTGTACTCATCTCCCGAAAGAAAACGACTGATCGCATCGTGGCTAATTTCGCCGTCCAATAATTGGGATAAACCCGTTGCTGTGGCGTAGCCAAAGGTCACGGTCAGGTAGTCGGTGTAGAGGTCAAGACGTGTTTGATTCATACCTGAAATATAGTCGAGGAGAGGTCGGACTGCGTAACATCAGATCAGAAGTATAACCACCGCACTTGCCCAATGCCCTTACCGGCATGACTTTGGCGTCGAAGGCTACCCCAGCAATACCTTCTGCATTATGACCAACGGCAGCAATCGTGCCTGCCACATGCGTACCGTGCCAACTGCTGTTCAGGTTACTGGTACTACCGCATTCACCGGCCAACACATAATCACCAGTATCAGTAGCATCTGCATCCCGCCCGTCGCCGTCATTGGCAGTTGTACTATTGCTTATCATGTCATAACCGGGCAGCAAGTTCGGCCACAGCTCTGCATGGGGCAGTATGCCCGTATCGACGACAGCTACAATGCTTCCGGTGCCAGTTGTATAGCCCCATGCCTGATCAGCACGAATGCCGCTGATGGCATCAAACAAAGGCCATTGGTAACTGAAGTAAGCATCATTCGGGGTTACGGGTACAGGCACATCCATTTTGGTCAAGATGTAGTCAGGTTCAACATACTCAACTTCCGGCTGGCTCTTCAACCATGCTGACAAGGTATCCCATTCAGCTTTGCCTTTGCGTTTGCCGAAGCGAAATACGTCGGAATGTTGCTGGGTAGTTTTGGCATATTTAAAGGTTTCATGCTTTTCGGAACGCATCCGCCCCAACATATTATCAACGGCGGTGGTACTAGCCGTGTCACGGAAGCGGATAATGAGCTGATCGGTATCAGGTAGGGCATTCAAGGCAGTGGATTTGGCATTGCTATTTGCCTTGACGGGTATATCTGCCACAGCCGACTGACAACCCAAAGCAGCACCAACTGCTAAGGCCAATGTACAAACGCGCACGGATAGGGGGTAAAACATAGAAATATCCTTGTTATTAATTTTGCCCTACAACACTCATTTGATTTTTTTATTTGAATGGCATTCTTGCACAAACCCGACCAAAAGCAATGATAGACCGACGGATGGTTCAGTTAAGGTATAGTTTCACCACGGCCAGAGAGTTTGATGTCATCACCGGGTTTGTTAATTAATCCAGCGTGCGCTTATAAAACTTCGCCCCCAGCGCCACGATCACCAGCGTAAACAGCACAATCGGCCATATATGAGGCCAAGTTTCATACAGATTGTTGCCCTTGAGCAGAATCCCGCGCACCAGCCGCAGGAAATGCGTCAGCGGCAGCACATTGCCAATGACCTGCGCCCATTCCGGCATCCCCCGAAATGGGAACATAAATCCCGACAGTAAAATCGATGGCAGGAAGAAAAAGAAAGTCATCTGCATCGCCTGCAACTGGTTACGCGCAATGGTAGAAAACGTCATCCCCAACGTCAGGTTGGCGGCGATGAACAGCAGCGACACCACGTACAGCAGCACCAGACTGCCCTGAAATGGCACGGCGAAAATGAACTTGGCTGCCAGCAAAATCAGCGTCATTTGCACCAGCCCGATCATGATGTAAGGCACAATCTTGCCCACCATCACCTCCAGCGGTTTCGCCGGAGTCGCCAGCAAATTCTCGAAAGTGCCGCGTTCGCGCTCGCGGGTCATCGCCAACCCGGTCATCAGCACCATCGTCATGGTCAGGATCACCCCCATCAGCCCCGGCACGATATTGTACTGGGTCACGCCTTCCGGGTTGTAACGGCGGTGGACGCGCACTTCAAACGGCGCATCGGTGGGGCGCAATTTCGCCAACGACCCGCTCAGGTCGCGGTTGAGCACTGATTGCCCCACCGTCACTAACGAAGCCAATGCATTGCTGGTCGCTGCTGGGTCAGTCGCATCCGCTTCCAGCAGGATCACCGGGCGTTCGCCGCGTACCAGTTGGTGCGAGAAATCGGGCGGGATATTGACCACGAACTGTACTTTTCCTTCCGCCAGCAGCCGGTCGGCTTCCGCTTCGCTCTGCACCTGCTGCACAATCTGAAAATAGCCGGTGTTTTCCAGACTACGGATAAAAGTGCGGCTAAACACGCTGTTGTCCTGCACATTGATCGCAGTCGGCAGGTGCTTGGGGTCAGAGTTAATCGCGAAACCGAACAGCAGCAATTGCATGATGGGAATGCCGACGATCATGCCAAAAGTTAGCCGGTCGCGGCTCAACTGGATGAGTTCTTTCAGGGCGATGCCCCACAGGCGGGCGAAAGATGCGCCAAACGTCATGCGGCCTCCTGCTGGCGGATGTTCCTCTCCATCAGGCTGATAAACACGTCTTCCAGCCCGGCGTCGATTTTTTCCCACTGGAAATCGGCTTGCTGGTGGAAGGGTTGTAAGGCTGCTGCCAGCGCCGTCGCGTCGTTGCCGATAATGTGCAGGCGGCTGCCAAAGGCGGTGACTTGCTCCACTGCGGGCAAGGCGCGTAATTGTTCGGCGAGGTCTTGCAAGCCGTTGTCACCGCTGACCTCCCACGCCACCAGTTGCTGACTGGCAATCACTTCCTTGATCGTGCCAGTAATCAGCAGTTTGCCTCGGGCGATGTAGGCAAGTTTGTGGCAGCGTTCGGCTTCGTCCATGTAGTGGGTGGAAACCAGTACCGAGATGCCTTGTGCGGCGAGTTGGTGGATTTCATCCCAGAAATCGCGACGGGCGGCGGGGTCGACGCCTGCGGTGGGTTCGTCGAGCAGCAGCAATTGCGGTTCGTGCATCATGCAGGCGGCGAGGGCGAGGCGTTGTTTCCACCCCCCGGAGAGTGCGCCTGCGAGCTGGTTGCGGCGTTCTTCCAGACCCAGTTTGACCAGCACCTCGTTGACGGCCTGCTTGCGGTTTTTCATGCCGTACATGCGGGCGATGAAATCGAGGTTTTCGCGGATGGTGAGGTCTTCCCACAGCGAAAAACGCTGGGTCATGTAGCCGACGCGGCGCTTGATGGCGGCGGTTTCGCGGATCACGTCGTAGCCGAGGCATTGGCCTTCGCCGCTATCAGGGGTGAGCAGGCCGCACAACATGCGGATAGAGGTGGTTTTGCCGCTGCCGTTGGGGCCGAGGAAGCCGAAGATTTCGCCTTGTTTAACTTGCAGCGAAAGATCCTGCACGACGTGTTTGTCGCCGAAGTATTTATTGAGGCCACGCACGTCAATGGCGAGGGTCATGGGGTCACATCCACTGGCTGCCCTACCTTCAGCCTAGGTGCGTCTGCAACATCCGGCACGGCTTCCACCATCACGACCAGTTTTTCACGCGAATCCTTGCTGTAGATGACGGGTGGGGTGTATTCGGCTTGCGGGGAGATGTAGCTGATTTTCATGGGAATGGAGTCGCCGCAACCGTCGCAACTGACTTGTACGGTTTGACCGGTTTGCAGGCTGCCAAGTTGTGGTTCGGGGATAAAAAAGCGCACTTTGCGGTTTTCGGGTGGCAGGATGCTGAGCACCGGGCTGCCAGCAGGAACCCATTCGCCCTGCTGGTAATAGGTGTCGTTGACCAAACCATTGCGGGTAGCGGTGACGGTTTTCTGTGCAAGTTGCCAGTCGGCTTGTTGCAGGGTAGCGCGGGCGGCAGCGACATTGGCTTCGGCGACTTTCAACGCATCCGGGCGGGCTGCGAGTTCGGCGACACTCAATTGTGCCTGTAATTCGGTGATTTTGGCCTGATTAAGCTTGTTGTTGGTGCGGGCGGTGTCGAGCTGGTCACTGGAAATGAAGCGGCCTTTGACCAGACGTTCGACGCGCTGTAATTCGGTCGCGGAAAGCTGTGCGGCGGCTTGTGCCTGTGTGAGTTGGGCGCGAATCACTTGCAGTTCCTGCGGACGTTTGCCGGATTGCAGGTCGGCAAGTTGTGCTTCGGCAGCGTGTAAACGGTCGGTGGCACCTTGGCGGGCGGCGGTTTCGTTCTGCTGTTCGAGGGTGAAAGCGGGGTCGCCCTGTTTGACTTGCGCCCCGCGTTGTACGGCGAGGGTTTGCAGCGTTCCAGCAAATGGAGCGGCGAGGTGTACATATTCACCTTCGACGTAGCCTTGCAGGGTATTGGTGGCGCTTTCCTGACAAGCTGGCAACAGCGGCAGGCAGGCGAGCAGCAAGAGGATGGGGACTTTCATGAGGAACTCCGTAAACATACTTAGCATTGTAGCCCTTGCGTGCAATTGCGCTATGATCCCCGTCATAAATCAGCATCCATAGGAAATTACATGGAAACTTTCGGTAAGCGTTACCACCCACCGGGTACACCACCGGGCACGCTGTCCCGTCACGGCACTGAAACCGCTAGTGCCACCCGCATTTCCCTACTGGAATACAGTGATAGTCAGTTCAGCGAAACCCTGTCGCCTACCCCGGAACAATGCCGCATCGCGCAACAAAACGCATACGTTGACTGGCTGGATGTCACGGGCGTGAATGATCCAGCAGCCATCCGCGAGCTGGGCGAAACTTTCGGCCTGCATCCACTCGCGCTGGAAGATGTGCTCAACAGCGGGCAACGCCCCAAAATCGACTTTACCGAGCACCATGCTTTCTTGGTTCTCAATCTGCCACATCTGGTCGGTGATGAAATCCTGCTGGAACAAGTCAGCCTGTTCGTCGGCAAAGGGCACTTGCTGAGCTTTTGTAGCGGTGATGGCAAGGCGTTTGAGCCAGTGCGGGAACGCTTGAGGAAACAGCAGCGTTCATTCCTAAATCACAAGCTTGATAAAACTTTTTCTTATCAATAGCAAAAAATCCATCCTTGTTTCCTAGTAGTTCGCCCATGCGTTGCCTCTTTAGTAAGAAGGGAAAATATTAGCTTTAACAAAGCTAATTATACACCAAAAAAGAAAACAAACAGTACAATAAGATTCTCTGTACTTCTTTAAAGTTTTTTCCAAATTACCCGATAGGATTTAATAAAGTCGCACCATCGGTGCGACAAATCAGGCTTTGACGTTCCGCGTGTACCACGTCCCCCTACCCTGCCCATGTCGCAGGATATGCCCGTCTTCCAGCAGTTGGGCAATGCGCAGTTTCAGGGTGGCGCGTGGGGTTTGGGTGAGGTCTTCCGCCTGCTTCATGGTGATACGCCCGTTGTCCTTGAGGTATTCCAGGATTTTGACGCTATCCGCAGGCAGGCTTTCCCAGCCCCGGTTATCCGCCATCTTCGCCGCCAAGTGGTCTTTCTGGGCTTTCAGGGAACGCAGGAAGAACGACAGCCACGGCAACCAGTCGGGGGCTTCCTTGTCGAGTGTGCCTTGGGTGCGGCGCAAGGCGAGGTAATAGTTGTCCTTGTTGCGTTCAATGATGCTTTCCAGTGAGGTATAAGGCACATAGCTATACCCGGCTTTCAGCAGCAACAGGGTTGCCAGCACCCGCGACAATCTGCCGTTGCCATCTTGGAACGGGTGGATGGCGAGGAACACCACGTTGAACATACCAATGGTCAGCAGCGGATGTTGGCTGCGGTCTTCCAGCGTGGTGCGTGTCCAGTCCACCAATGCCTGCATTTCCCGTGGGGTGTCAAACGGGGTGGCTGTCCTGAAAATTACCCCAAGGCTGTTGCCCGCTGCGTCAAAGGCTTCCACATGGTTGTTCAGGGTCTTGTACTGTCCCCGGTGGCGTGCGTCTTTGTCACTGTGGCGTAGCAACATGGCGTGGAATTGTTTCAGGTAGTTTTCAGTCAGGGGAATGTCGTTGTAGCTTTGGAAAACGGTTTCCATCGCTTCTGCGTAGCCTGCCACTTCCTGTTCATCACGGGTCTGGAACGACTGCTTGCCGATATTCCCCAGCAGCTTTTCTACCTCGGCATCACTCAGCTTTGCGCCTTCAATGCGAGTGGAAGAGCCGATGCTTTCCACGGTTGCCACCCGGCGCAGGGCTTCCAAGCGTTCCGGGGTCATACCGTGGATGGCTTTCCAGCCGCCCCGGAACTCGTCGATCTCGGCAATCAGTTTGAGCATTTCCGGGGTGATGGTCAGGGAGTGGGTTTTCATGCGTTAGCCAATAAGGTAAAAAAGCTTAGCCAATATTAGCCGTAATTAGCCAATTGGCAAAGCGGTGAAATACGGGTGGTGGTGGGTTGAGGGTGTAGTGCAAGATAAAGGCGTGATAGAACATTGCTGCCAAGTCAATGACTTGACAGCGTTTTTCTATCTACCACGCCGATTTTCCTGCTACAAGGTTCAGCCCAACACCCTGATCTGACAGGGGAAAACCTTGTATAAGCTGGTTATTCCAGCAGTTAATGGCTGAAATAGTGACACCAGCGGTGTCACTATTTCCCCTGCCCTACGCCTTGCGTTTCCGCGTTTTCACGTACCCTGCCCGCTCCGGGTGCTGGGCGTTATGCCACGCATCCTTGCACGCGGTTTTGCAGAACGTGTGCCATTTGTTGACCTTCCTGAAGCGTGTCCCGCACTGCGGACACTCCACTTCCTCCCCCGCTTTGGCTGCTGTCGCGTGCGTGTGGGCTGTAGTGTGTGTTGCTACACGTGCGTGTAATACACGTTCGTGTAGTGGTTCTGCGGGGTGCGCGTCATGCGTGTTACACGCAGGCGCGGTGCGTTGGTTGGTGTCCACAAACCCGATGGGGCGGTGCGGTTGTTGCCACTTGAACAGCGGCGGTGCTGATGCGCTGTTGGTGGCAGTTGTGGGGGAAAGGGCGGGGGCAAGCTGCCAGTTTTCCGGGGCATTGTCTGCGGGGTTGTCTGCGTTGTTGGTGTTGGCACTGAGGTAATCTACCCCGGTGAGACTGGCGTATTCCTTGCGTTTGTTTAGCAGGTGTTGTTCCAGCCCATCGAGCAGGGAATAGCAGTCACGCAGGTTCTCACTGGCGGAAAGGTGCATCCGTTCAAACGCGATGGCGACCAGTGCCGCGATCAACTGCATGGCGATGCTGGCGGGGATTCCAACCGCCATCAACGCCTTTACCATCGGGTGCAAATAGTCTTCCTTGAGCTGGCGTAACTGCGTTGCCAAGGCATTGGCGGCGGTTGCATTCGCCTGTTGCGCTTGCGCATCCGCTGCGGCTTGACCTGCTTCCATTGCGTGGATTTCGGCGGTCAGTTCTGCAATGCGTACCCGTTGCGCGTAACAGGTCTTTTTGCAGGTTGCCAAGTATTCGCGGTGCTTCGCCAGCTCACCTTGGAGCTGCACCAATGGCGTATTGTCCGCCGCCGTGCTGCCGCCAATCCCCAGTTTTTGATTGCTCAGGGCGGCAAATGCCTTGCTGCTTTCGGCCTTGGCAAACTGGCTGTGCTGCTGGTTGCCGGTGGCGTTGTAGATTTCCGCAAACACCGTGAACGCCATGATCACAATGCCGACCTTCCACACCGAGCCGGAAAAGCGGTACTTGGCCTTGTGTTCGTAGTGGGCGCGTTTCAGGCGGGCAATGGTGACAGCCATCAGCCCCGCCATGACCAACAGCAGGGCATACACCGCCAGTTCCACCGTGCTGTTTGCGCCGAAACGCTGGGCAATGAAGCTGGCAATGTGGAACGGGTCAGCGACGTAAAAGCCGACCAGGAACACGAACAGCATCAGCAGGGTGGCGAAGTCCGCCAGCCGCAACGTAACGCCGTAGCGGGCAATGTCGAGCTGTACGGCATGGATGCGCCGCTGGATATGCCCAATATCCAGAATCAGGGGTTGTGTGTTCATCGCTTGCCCCTCAGTAACTGGCGGCAAGCAGGGCATTTGCCCCGGTGCATTGGTACAGGGTGTGGGTATCCCCGGCTTGCAGCCTTACCCCGCCATAGACGGCAAGGAAGGCGTACACAGGCAGGAACGCGGCATGGGGCAGGGTGGCAATCCAGCCCAGTTCCTGCACGTAAGCGGCAGTCAGCACCAGCAGCCACAGGCCGCCAGCCAGGTGCAGCAGTGCAGCCGAGATTTGCAGGAATAAAGGCCAGTCGATGCGCTGCCAAAGGGCAGCAAGGGGGGAAAGTGGGCGGGTTGGGGTTTTGTCCGTCTCATTTTGGCGCACGAACACACACGCCTCGTGTATGCTTCCACGTTGCATAACTCAATTCCTTGTAAATTGGGTTGTGAAGTCCTGTCCCGTTGGGTGATAGCTTCGGGGCAGGGCGACTACTCTTGTATCAGGTTTTGTCTGGTTTGCTGTTCTCCTCGTTCTGCTGCTGCACGTTTGTTACCGGAAATGCAGTAGCCATCAATGTTGATTCCATCTTGTTCAGGTACTCCTGAACGGCTTCTTTCACATACAGTGACTTTGAACGCCTTGTCACGTCTGACAAACGGTTTAGGCGGTCTTCCAGTTCTTTCCCAAGTGAAACAGTAATTGGCATAATCTTAACAGTTTATAAAAGTTACTGACTATAATAGTATGCGGTTGGTTGAGGGAAAACGAAAAGGATAAAATTTGACCGTTTTGTGAAGGATTTAGCATGAGTGAGCAACTACCGGGGTGGTTGGATCAGAAAGTCAAAGACTCCGAGGAAAAGATAAAAGCCAAGCAAAAGGCACAGGTTGTCCAGTTGCCGTTATGGGGAGAGGTAGAACGCGCCATTCCCAACCATATAGCACGCTCCAGCTTGTTTGCACCGATTGCGCGGGGTAGGCGCAAGCAGCACCGTAACACCCCACTGGTGAGCCGTTCCGATGCCACCATCCTGTTTTCCGGCGACCAGTTGGACGAAGCAGATTGTGATGTCTGGATGCAAGCTCTGCATGAAGCCCGTCAGGCTCCACTCGGCCAGCCCGTTACCATCAATCGCGCCGCCTTTCTCCGCGCCATTGGCAGGCCAAAGAGTGCCCAAACTTACCGTTGGCTACATGCTTCCTTTGACCGCCTGAGTTTTGGCATGTTGTCGATTGAAACCAAGAAATATGAAATCGGCATTACCCCGAAAAGCCGCCTGATCCACTTGATCAACGGGTTTGACCACGACCCGGAAACTGATACCTACGAGCTTCACGTTGACCCCAGAATGCTGGTCATGTTCAGCGATGCTGAATTTTCGCTGATCGACTGGGAAAAGCGGCTGATGATTTCCAACAGGGTAGACCTTGCCAAACGTCTGCAACGGCTGGTAGCAACTAGCAACGACCGGATGCAACGCTATTCCCTAAACTACCTGAAAGAGGTCTGTTGTCATGAAGGGCGTATGCGTGATTTCAAGACAGCACTGTCTGACGCACTTATCGAGCTGGAGCGTTTACACATCATCAAGAACCATCGGTTTGAAGCCAGCAGCCAAGGCAAAGAACAAGCCTGCTGGAAACGTATCAAGGACTGAACCACCATCCACAAGGAAAGGGGAGAAGGCTGCCGTAAGGTGGCCTTTTTCTTGTTCCCGATTCATCGGGATAGCATCGCACCTTGTGGTGATATAGCGTCGCGTATTCACCGATCAATGCGTTGTTTCCTAGTGATATAGCGTTCCAGTTTTAGTTATTTTTGGGCATTGGGACAGCATCGCGCTTCCGGTGATACAGCATCGCGCTTCCGGTGATACAGCATCGCGCTTCCGGTGATACAGCATCGCGCTTCCGGTGATACAGCATCGCGCTTCCGGTGATACAGCATCGCGCTTCCGGTGATACAGCATCGCGCTTCCGGTGATACAGCATCGCGATTTTACCTCTGTAAGCCGCATTACAGCTACGTTTCAAAAATCCCTACCCGCGCGCGTCTTCTACCTTTCTTTCTACCTATATAATTCTACCAGCGGGGCATCTGTGGATAACTTCAAAGCCACCGAAAAGCAAAACAATAAGGAGCGGCTAACGCCGCCAGTTCTTAGGGGTGCTACGCACCCAAAAGGAGCGTCTACGACGCAAGTATTGAGCCGCTATGCGGCTTTTGGGTGTTTACGGGTTTCCGTATGCCGCATACGCGGAAAACGGCTTGTAGGGACTTACAGGTTGGAAAAAAGAGGGCTTGCAGGGCGCGGGGAAGATGGGTGGTTTTTGGAAAGTCATCACCGCGCTGATAGAGCGTACCAACGGGAACAGGGGGAAGAAGGAAAAGAGGGCGTTTTTGCCCAAACCGACAAATCGGACTATTCCAGAATATCGGGTTCATTCCCACAAAGGTAAGTAACCCACCACAGGAAATAGGGCGAACTTAAACAAAAGTACGAAAAGTCCCACAGGATTTACCGGCAGTTCACTTGCGGTTTTTATGGTGCTATAGTGGCGCAAGTTTGATACCTTTTTAGTGCTATTTTGGTACTAAAAAAACACCGGAGCAGTACCATGATCTTGTTGATAGGTAGCCAAAAAGGCGGTTGCGGGAAATCAACCACCGCCGCCAGCATTTGCGCCGAGTTGGCGGCGCAAGGTAAGGATGTTGTCCTGGTCGATGCCGACCGCCAAAGCACCGCTGCCAATTGGGCCGCAGACCGGCAGGGGAATGAGGCGTTGCCGGTTGTCCATTGCATCCAGAAGTACGACAACATCCGCCAGACCTTGCTTGACCTCGACAAGCGTTACGGGTTTGTGGTGGTGGATGCCGCCGGGCGCGATAGCCGCGAGTTGCGTACCGGGATGACTGCCGCCGATGTGTTGCTCGTGCCGTTCCGGCCTTCACAGCCGGATTTGGATACCTTGCCCTATATGCAGGAACTGATTACCCAAGTACGGGATTTGAATCCCGGCTTGCGGGTGTTTGGCCTACTGACCATGAACCCGACTAACCCCAGCATTCACGAGGAGGCAGAAGCCCGCGAATATTTGCAGGATTTCCCCGCTATCCAGCCGTTGCGGACATTGATCCATGACCGCAAGGTTTACCGTGACAGCATGAGCATAGGGATGGGTGTTACCGAGATGGGGAACCCCAAAGCCAAGGCCGAAATTCAGGAACTGTTGAAGGAATTGCTCTGATGCCAAAACGCCGCGCCCTAGCCAGTTTGTCACCTGCCACCACTACTACACACCTGACTGATGCACAAGTGGAGGCATTCGCCGCTGGTGCTGACCAACAGGACACCCCGCCAAAACTTGACCCGGAAGCCAACCGCGATTTCAAAGGTATCCGGGTCGGTTTCAATGAATACGAGTACCGGATTCTGGAGGAAGCGAGCCGCCGCACGGGCAGGAGCAAGCTGAATTACATCCGCCATGCCGTGCTAACACTGGCAAAACAGTTGGAGCCGGATTAGTACCAATTTGGTACATATTAGGTGTTAATCTAGTACGCAATATGTACCAATTCGATTTCAAAATGGCACTATGGAAATATCCACCTCACAGCTTTGGATTCACCCGGAAAAACGCCGTTATTACCGCGTATGGCTCAGCCGTGACCTATTGGGTATTTTTACCCAAAGGTACGAATCGGACTAATCCAAGTTTCACCAAGCTTAAGGCACTTTGAGAAAACCATAATGAGACATGGAATGAGACATTGTTTACAGAGTGTTGGTCTGGGTATCGCCTTCTGAAATGCGCAGAATTTTATCAAAATTCTGGATTAGTCCGATTCGTACCTTTGGGTAAAAACACCCAACCTGTGTTGATTACCACTTGCCCGGTTTGGTGATGGATGTTCCTGGTATTTTGTTGGGGAGTTGGGTTTCTGCCATTGCTTCCAGTTTGGGTACTTTGACCCAGTGGGACAGCGTTTTCAGTTCCTTGCAGATATGCCGATGGTCAGGGCTGGCAATGGGCGGGGCTAACCCTACCCGGATGGCGGGGCAATATTGCCGGATGGCTTTCAATGCGCCTTCCATGTCGCTGTCATTGCTGCACAAAACGACCTGTTCACATTGCCCAAGGAAAGCTGCGCTCAGCATATCGCTGGCAATGTTCACGTCAGTTTTCTTTTCGGTCAAGGTGATGACTTTGGCAGTTGTCAGCCCCGGTGCTGCCAGGATAGGTTCAGCCAGCCGCAGGATCGGGGTGCTTTTCACCAGCTTGCCTTCAAGGACGGTGAGTTTTTCCGGGTACAGCTTGCGTAAGGCTTGCAGGTATTGCCGTTGGCGTTGCGGGGATTCGGGGTCATCACACAGCGAACCCAGCACAGGCGCGGTGTAATAGCGCACTTCCAGTAATTCGGTGTCTGGCAACAGGATATGTTCCTGGAACAGCCGGACAATATCCAGCCACTTGTAAGGGGTACGCCGCACAACCCCGTAGTAGAGGTTGTAACCGTCAATGAAAACGATGGTCTTCATTCGTCAAGAAGACCTTGTTCTTTCAGCTCTCTGATGTCATTTGAGACAGTCTTCTGTGATGTCATTGTGTAGTGAGAAATCTCTGTTTGGGTTTTACCTTGTTGCCTCAGTATCTTTACCCTTTCTAACCGTTCAGTTTTATCTTTGGGTTTTGATATATCTATTCTTTCCTCTCTGCGGATACCTGCGAACTCATGTTTCTGCATTGTGATTCGAGCTGTTCCATCTGGTGAATCTGCACTAAAAATCATGGAGCCATCATCTTTCCATTCCATCTTTGCGTTCTTCACTTTGCCGCCGCTAATTGCGTCAGCAATTTCTCTTATTTCTGTTGGTATACGTGCAGGTGGGTTAGCCATTTATGTGCAATCTCTTTAAGTTTACATTCAGAGGAATGCGATCATAACCCTATTAGACTAGAAATTCTAGAATTTCTAGTACATGATGTGACGTTACTCGTAATTTGGATGCTTGAAATTTCCATGTTCCAGAAATGACAAAGCCGCCCGGAGGCGGCCTGTCGCCCCAAGAGCATTTGGCCTAGCCAAACGGTCAAGGGGAGAGTCGTAAGACTATAATAGGGCATCCCTG
The DNA here is from genome assembly GCF_017901175.1 of Thiothrix unzii. Lineage (NCBI taxonomy): Bacteria > Pseudomonadati > Pseudomonadota > Gammaproteobacteria > Thiotrichales > Thiotrichaceae > Thiothrix > Thiothrix unzii. The sequence goes on along the minus strand of NZ_CP072795.1, from coordinate 2,918 downwards.
CCAGTTTTCAAAGCGTACATTGTTGGTCGTATCATAAATTGTACGCTTTAGAAAAACTTCAGCCGATTGTCCTTCCACTCCTTCGCGTCAATCACTCCTGACTGATACAGCCCCGCCCAGTCGTAGAAGAACGGATACCAGCCTAGCACCGCCACCAGCAGGCACACCGCCACGGTACCCCAGGTAATGCCGTATTCCCCAGCTCCCCGGTGCGCAGCCGCCCGCCGAACAGGTGGAAACGCCGGTCAGAGTGCGGCGAGAAGGGGACACCCATCACCGTTAGCGCATCCGCCAGCACGTGCGACAGCCCACCCCAAGCGAAGGTGGCAAGCATCCCGTGGAAGTCCCACAGACCGAGGGCGAAGGCCAGCAGCAATGCCCAACCCAGCAGGTAATGGGTTCGCCCCGGTGTTTGACCCATTGCCTTAGCCGGTTCAGCAGCCATTCCAGCCAGTCGGGGGAAGTCGAACAAATTAAGTAGAGAAAGTTCGGGCTTAAGTTACGCGATTCCAGCCAGTCGGGGGAAGTCGAACCCAGCGGGGCGACCAATGCCGTGGTTGCCCCTGCAATCGCTAGATGGTTAACGCATTTCCGTTGGTACTCTTTCCTGCCCTTTATGGGCAAGCCCAATCCCTTATCCATTCCTTTTTTTGCAACCTTTTTAGCCTTTATCTGCCCTTTACTATTACCTTTTCAGCCATTTTTGCGGCAATAGACCATGGCGACATAACGCCCACGTCCGTCACCATGACCCAGATCCTGGGAGAGTTCTTGACGGGCTTGCCGTTCTGACATGCCTTGCGCCTGATAGGCAGCGAGTTGCTCCCTTGCCCAGGCGTAGCGCAAGCTGTGGCTGGCGTGCCTGCCGACCATCCCTGCCGCAGCGTAGGCGTTGCGTACCTGATCGTATGCCTGCTTGCCTGTTGCAGCGGGGATGACGTTGCCACCGTTGGCTGTTGCAGCCGCTAGTGCGGTGGTCACGGCGGCCAGCGCCCGTTCATGGGCGGCAACCAGCGTTTCCCGTGGTCTGCCGCCCTTGGTGCCAACGGTGATTCTGGCATAACCCTGTTGCAGTTGTTTTTGCCACTGTTGCAGTGTTCCCGCATTGGCACCGCGCACCGCCTCGTTGATGCGTAACCCTAAGGCTCGTTGCAGCTCCATCACATGGCCTGCTGCCGCCGACTTGGCGGATACGGCTGTATGGAAATGGGTATAGGCTGTATCGGGCATAGCTGTCTTGGTGCCAGTACGGCTGCCGCCTGCGGCCCCCAGTGCTTTGTTGCTCAGGGCGCTTTCCTTGAGCATCGTCCCTTTGCCGGTGGCAGCCACCACTGCCCGGATATGCGATAGCTTGTTTGCCATTGTCCTGGCAGTCACCTGGCCTGCCAGGGATGCTGCATAGCTGGCAATGTGGGTGGTGCGTATCTGCGCCGGGTCGCGCAGGTTGCCGTAACCCGCCTGTTGCAGGTGGTCAGCAAATGCCTTGACTGTATTTACCCTTGCCTCTTTGGTTTGGTGCGAGCCACCACAGGCTGTTTTTGCCAGGCGCACCAGTGCGGCTTTCAGATTTTTTGCCATGCCTTCATCCCCATTTATTGGCACCTATTAGGTCGTTGTTCCCGTTGTTTTTGGCTTATGGCCGCTGCTGTCATCTCATTCCCGTTGGTTGAGTTTCGGACGGTTCCGTTACAGCGTGGGATACGCCATAAGGCCGGGTACTACCCGGAAACACTGCCGATGGCAGAGTCCGTCATGCCCGCTTGCGCGGGTCTTGCCAGTACGGCGGCAAGCAGCCGTGTTGGGTTATCGGGGGCTTCTTTTTCCTCCCCCCGAGGAGGTTGTTACCTGCGCCAGTATCGGATAACCGCATCGGCACCGGGCAGGGCCACACCCATTGCGGGCATGGTATGGGACGACAAAAGCCGCGCTTGGGATGCGCGTCATTTGCTACGTGACACGGCTTGTTGTTGGCAAACCGTGATGGCAACTAGCTTTGCCTGTGCCAGCTTTCAGGGCGTTGGCGTGCGTCACTTGCTAAACCGCAAGTGACGCACAACGTACAGGCACGCTGGGGCAGATGAATGCCCACGCCAACAGCCAAAGGTTGAAGGTGCGGCTGGTAAACATTGCGATGGGTATAAGGCAAGAGAGACCCATGGCGAGTTGCTGCCGCAAAGTGAAAATTGGGTGTGCCGGGCGGTGTTGCCCCAGTTGTCCCAGTGGTTGGTGTCAAACGCTAGCGGACGCAATCCCATTGCCGGGGTCGCTACCGGATGGCGCATGGCCTTGATTGGGTCGGGGTGGTTTGCGCCACATGCCGAATCCCAGAAGTGAAGTGTCGCCCAGATGGGCGCAGTTAAAATCCCAGTGAAGGGTAACCACCAGCTTACCTGGAGGTAAGCCACCCTGTGCTAGTGGCACGACAGGGTTTTACAGGGTTTGCCACCAACCAGGGTTGGCAGCCAAGGGTCTGTTGAGGATGCAACAGCACATATCAAAACGATTTATGTGATTGTCGCGGAAATGGATTTATGAGGCAAGGGGATGGCCACTGGTGGCAGATCATCGGTGGATGGAGGGTACGGGGATAACGGTGTAATCATTGTAGGGAAACGTGTGGTGTCCATGAAAAATGAACGTTTACAAGAGCCACATACGGCTTGTAAGAAACGGTTTGTTCTGTACTGTAAAGGTATGCTAAAAACACTATCAAGGTTTTCGTTGGACAGGGGGGGGATATGGCAAATTATGCGTATTTGCGGGTCAGTACCGATCAGCAGGACGTGGACAACCAGCGGCACGGCATTCTTGAGTACGCCAACCGCAACAGCATCACCAACATTCAGTTTGTCGAAGACACAGTAAGTGGCAAGGTGAAGTGGCGCGAGCGGCGCATTGGTGACTTGTTGCTGAAAACC
>NZ_CP072794.1 GCF_017901175.1 Thiothrix unzii | reverse complement strand
AATGCGGGTTATTTCCCCCGCTATTGCAGAAATTTGTTCACATACGGATCTGAATATTGAAGAAGTCCGTTACGGAAAAACCGGGCGTAAAGTCACAGACATAACCTTTGTCGTCAAAATCCGTCCAGTCGTTGAAGCCCTCCAGTTGCAAATGGAAGCCCCCCCCAAAGAACACCCAATTGTTGACCTACTCACAAGCCTTGGTTTCGCGGTGGAAACTGCCCGCAAGTACAAAACCCGTTTTGGGGTAAAACGCATTGAGCGCAACATCGGTTATGCGAAGGCGAAACAAGAAACTGGCTTGGTGAAGGATTTCCCGTCTTTCCTGAATGCAGCGATTACTGAAGACATGGGCGGTGCGTGGGAAGTGGCGCAAACCAAGGAAGTGGAAGTGAAAACCGCGAAGCAGGCGCAAGCTGCCAAACGTGAGGAACAAGCAGAACTGGCGCATTTGCAGAAAATGGCGGAAATGGCGGGTGTGCCGTTGGATGTGCTGCGTCCTAAAGCGAAATCGTGAAGCCATGACGTTTTGACACCATGACTTCATAACGTCATGGCGGCTATTGAGACAAGCCCTTCAGCCCCTTTTCCTCAAACATCCTAGACAGCCCTTCCATTGTCAGCTTTTGGATGCTGATCCCTTCGGACAAGGCAAGCTGGTGGACGCGCTGCCAATCGTCCCGCGACAGGCGCAAGGTCAGTGCCACTACGTCACCCTTCCCCCGCTGTCGTGCTTTGGCTTCCACCTGTTCCGGTGCGTTAGTGCTGGTGTCTTCGTTTGTTTCTGCTTGTCTGCCTTGCTTGGTGAAGGCGGCTAACCCGGTTGATTTGTTTTTCATTCCATTTGCCCTTTTAACCATTCCCACAAAGCGCGTATTTCTTCCGCCGCCTTGCCGTTGCTTTCAAATTCTGTGACTGCCCTACCCGATGCGACGGCACGGGCAAACGCTCGGCGTTCGGTGATTTCCATCGGGGCGATGGGTAGCCCGTAACCTGCCAGTAGTTCGCGTGTCTCGTTGACCTCCGGCGAACGGAACGGGCAAGCCGACAACACAAACACCGTTTTTGCCCCGGCTGCGCGGGCAATCTGTACCGCGTTACCCGCTGCGGCAATGTCGAACGCTGAAGGGCGTACCGGGATCACCACCAGGTCGGCAATTTGTGCCACCTTGGATGCGTCTGGCGTGGCGTGTGGTGCGGTATCTACCACTGCTAGGCTGATGCCTTCCTGACGTGCTGCATTCATCACCTTGTCAATTTCGCCAACGCTGATAGTGGCGACTGGCGGGCTGTCGCTCTCGCGGGCATCTGCCCAAGTCGTGGCACTCTGTTGGGGGTCGGTGTCGATGATGACGACCTGTTCCCCACTTTCCTGCGCGGTGACAGCCGTATGCACGGAAAGCGTGGTTTTACCGCTGCCCCCTTTCTGGCTGAGGAAAACAAGTGATTTCATGGCGTTATTACTTCATGGCTTCACGACGTTGTGACGTAAGCATTATAGCCAAGATAACCCCCATTGCTAGAGCGTACAGGTACGTGACTTCATGGCGTTATGACTTTACGACACCATGAATTCATACCATAATGACACCGTGACGTAATGACACCATTAAGCCATAACGTCACGACGTAATGAAACGCCCTACCCCACGGATTCGGCCCCGTGAGGCAGGACTACACCTTTCAACCTTGTATGGAGATTGAAATATGCAAGCGAATGATAACCCGTTCCCACGTTCCGGGAACAACTTCCGCACGGTAGCCTATGCGGAAACCGACCTTGAGCTTTCCTTGTTGGTGCTGGAACTTGGTTTTCCGGTACGTGAGGATGACAGCTATACCTATGACGATCTAGCGGCGGATTACGCGGTGGCAATGGCTGAGTTTAAGCAGCAATTGGCTGCTGGGGAGTGTACCGATACGGTGGTGGATACACGCGGAAATTTACCAGCTTCACTGATAGCTAACAGTTAGCTATTTAGCTATACTGTAGGTAGCAAAGATAGCTGGCTGTACCGAAAGGGCAGCAAATCCTATAGCCGCCTCAAGCGGCTATAGTTGTTTTTGGAGAACAAGAATTGCATATTCTCTATATCGACGAGTCCGGTGATACCGGGCAGTTGCCAGCGCAACCCGGCGCGAATGACCAGCCTGTTTTTGTGATCGGTGCATTGATTGTGGATGCTGCCAAGATCGGCGATTTAACCCGCGACTTTATCGACCTGAAAACCCGTTTTTATCCGGGGTTGGTAGGGGAGTGCAACAAACACCTTGACCGGATACTGCCGGAAATCAAAGGGGCAGACCTGCGTCGTAATGCCTTGCGTGGTCGGCATAACGTCCGCCGTCATGCGGTCGGTTTCCTTTCCAAACTGCTACTGATCCTGCAAGCGCATGATGTGCGCCTGTTGTCCCGCGTGTGGGTCAAACCCTTGGGGCAACGCTTCGACGGCAGGGCAGTGTATACCTCGTCCATCCAGTGGCTGTATTCCAGCTTTGAAAATTTCCTGCACGACCAAGACAGCTTAGGGTTCTGCATCGCTGACAGCCGCGACCCGCTCAATAACGCTATCGTGGCGCATTCGGTCTTTACTCAAAAATTCCAATCCTCATCAGCCGCCTATGGGCGTACCTTGGAGCTGCCCACCTTTGCCCATAGCGAGAACCACGCGGGGATTCAGCTTTGTGACATCGTGTGTTCTGCGCTGTTGTATCCGATTGCGGCGGAAGCGTATTGTAGCGGTCATGTGGGCAATATCCATGTGCAACCGGGGGCAGCAGCCTTGCGGCGGCGTTTCGGGGAAGAATTGCAAAACCTGCAATTCCGCTACCGTGAGCCGCTGGGGAAGTGGAACGGTGGAATTGTGGTGTCTGACCCAATCGGGTTGCGCAATGCGGCGGGGATGTTCGCACTTGATTGATTCAGCCGTGCCGATGATGTGGATATATTTATATCCACGCATTCAGCACCAGCCTTACCATGTACAGAAAAAACGGTCTAATGCCTTTATCTTGCTACTTAGCCGGATATATGAATAAATAGAGGTAATTTTATAAGTAAGTAGCTAGGCTGAAGTTTTCACGCATTTTTTGATCATAACTTATTGAATTTGTTAGATTCCTATGCACGAAAACTTAGGCTCATGTACTTATAGGTAATTCCAATGCAGATCATCGATGGCCATCGCTCATTGTTACTAGGTTCAGCTAGAATATACTGATATAAAACGCATTAAGAGTATCAGCAGGTAAAATTTAAGAAGGAATTTAATAGTGTCTATACAAAGTAGTCTAATGCCAATATATGAACGGGTTAAGCCTATTAACGGGGCTTGGTATTCATCACAGAATAATAAAAAAATTCTTGATTTATCTGGGCAAACTTTAAATTTATCATTAGGTCAACCTCCTCATGAAGTAAGGGAAGCAATCATAACTGAAATAAGCAAAAATGTATTTTTTTCTTCACGATTTGGTAGTAAAACATCAGAAAACCTAGCAAATATCCTAATAGATATTGCCCCTGATAATATTTGCTGCATTAACCACAAATTAACTAATGGCTCTGATGCTGTAGAAACTGCAATAAAAATTGGCTGTGAAATGGTTAGGTCATCTAGTATTATTGCATTACCAAATGCATGGCATGGAGAGACAATGGCGACATTAAGTCTTTCCAGCAAATTAAGAGGGAAGTATCTAGGAGGCAATCTAAATGTTACATTCTCAAATGAGGCCACTATTGAGTCACTAATAGAAAAAATAAATATAATCAAGCGGCCTTCTGTCGTTGTTATTGATCCAATTGGGTTTTCTTCAGGATTGTTTGGATTTGATAACAGCAAGAATTTCTTGCCAATTCTAAGAAAGTCTTGTCAAGAATTAGGCCATTTTTTGATTTTCGATGAAATTCAAAGTTTTGGGGGATTTTTAGAAGGTGAGTTTTTTATATATGATATATTTAATGTTGAAAGTGATGCAATTGCAATAGGGAAAGCACTAGGTCAGGGGTTCGCTGTAAGTGCATGTTTATATGGAAAAGATACACCAGAACTGCTCTACAATGAAGCAGAGTTTACTCATGGCGCACAACCTCCAGCATGTGCAGCGGCTATCGCCGGGATAGAATATTTAAAGAAAAATAAATCAATTATTAAAACCTCTTTGTTATTATGGAATAAACTTATTGATATATTAGAAAGTGAGTTCGACGAGGCATCTTTTAAGAGAATAGGTTTTGTTTGCTCTATTACACCAAAAAAACAAGAAAAGACACATTTGATATTTGAACTACTTCTGAATAATGGATTGATTGTTCGTAAAGGAAATGCATCTAAATCGTTAATGTTAAAAGCACCTGTCGTTTTTAACGAAGAAATGTTTTTATGGTCGTTAAATGTTTTTAGAAAATGCTTGAATGATCTGAAAAGTATAAAAATCGACATTACTAGCAATTACAGAGAAATCTTTAGAAAAGAAAATTTGGAAAAATCTTATGTGGAATTTTTTTTGAATCATTTTTCTGGTGTAAATATTAATTCAAGATCTATACAAGAGCAATACGAAGTGATGCTTGAGTTAGATAAGATTGGCATCCCATGCCCTAAAGTTTATATTAAAGATGAGTTATACATATACTCATATATAACTGGCATATCACTAGATGAATATGAAATTAAATCGCCTAGGGAAGCAAGGTCAATATTAAGCCAACTTATTGATCATATAATGAAGGCGCATAGAAATGATATTATAATTGGTGATCGGTGGCCAGGAAATACGATATGGGATGGTGTTTGTGTCACAATGATCGATTTTGACATTGGTTATGTAGGTAGAAATCTATCATTAATGGCATTTGAACATTTGTTTGCTTTGTTTCATCATGCGGCAATAATTCCAAAAGAAATGGATAGATTGAAAATATTAACTCCGTATTTGCATGAATTGAAAGATGCCCATGAAAATAATAATTTGTATGGGATTTTCATTGAGTTTAAAAAATTCTATAATAGTCCTAGAAAAAAATCAAATTTCACATCGCTGCCAGTGCAGATATACCAAGATGTGCTACATGAATTTTCCACCGTTATATGTAAGTAATTTATAGTAATCCAAGAGATTAAGGAGTTTAAGATGTGCGGAATAGTTGGATTTGTAAGCAATAAAAAGTTATTTAAAGAGGGTTTTAATAGTTTGCGTTCACTAGAGTATAGAGGCTATGATTCTTTTGGTTTTGGTGCAGTAACGAAAACCGGCATCAATATGGTGAAAATGGTTGGTGCTATATCTGATACTGATATAAATGATTTTTCTGATCTTTTTGATGCCAATGTGGTTATTGGTCATACTCGCTGGGCTACTCATGGTGGTGTTACAAAAGAAAATTCTCACCCGCATATATCTAATGATGGCAAAGTAGGCATAGTTCATAATGGAGTAATTGCAAATTATTCTCGCTTGGTTTCAAAAAATCCGCAATGGACGCTGCTATCTGAAACTGATACTGAAGTAGCCGCAAATGTAATATCTGACTCTTTATTAAAAAACAATGAAAACATAATTTCAGCTCTTGAAAATTCGTTAAAAATATTAGAAGGTGAATTTGCTATATGTGGAATTATTAAAGGGAGGGTTGACACTATTTTTGCGATAAAACGCAAAAGTCCTTTAGCGATAGGAATGTTAGAAGATACTATGATTCTATCATCAGATATGTCCGCATTTTCCGAATTTTCAAGAAGCATCGATGTCATGCATTTAGATGATGAGTCAATTTTCTTGCACACAAATAATAAAACAACACTTTTTAAATTAAAAAACAATACTCTAATCAGTTGTGATCTATCATATAAACATGAGTCGCTTGAAAATCAGATTATTGACCTTGCTGGTTATCCTCATTTTATGCTAAAGGAAATCAATGGCGCAGGCGAAGCTATAAAAAATATCTTTAATAATATTGAAAAGGAAAAAAATTATATTATTAATGAAATGTTATCTTCTGATTTAAGCATGACTGGTTCAGGAAGTGCGTACTATGTAGCGATGATAGGGCAGTATTTTTTTAGTCGTATTAGTGGAGCTTACGTGGCAACTCATCCTTCTGATGAATTTCTAAATATTAAACCACTTAACAGAAGAGATTTAATTATAAGTATTTCCCAAAGCGGAGAGACATTTGATACGCTTGAAGTCATTAGGAAAGCAAAAGAAAATAAATCTGCAATCGTATCAATTAATAACGTATTTAATTGTTCCATGCAAAGACTTGCGGATTTTCCCATCTTCCAAGGTGCAGGAAAAGAAGTATGTGTTTTAAGTACAAAATCAATAATAAGTCAAGTTGGTGCTTTATACCTTCTTGCTACTGAAATGGGGCTGCGGACAGGGAAATTAAGTAATAGCCTTTACCACTCATTGCTTAGTGATTATAAAAAACTACCTGAAATATTAAATTCAGTAGTTTCTGACTATTCAGATGAAATTAAAAGAGTTGCATATCAAAATTGTAATATTGAACATTGGTTTTTTATTGGGCGAGGAGCACATTATCCTGTGGCACTTGAAAGTGCTTTGAAATTCAAGGAAGTATCATATTTACATGCTGAGGGAATGCCAGCGGGATTTTTCAAACACGGCACAATATCTTTAATTGATAAAAACTTCTACACTGTTGTATTTTTGCCAAGTCAAATTAATGATAACGAACTATATCAATCAACAATTGACAATATTTACGAGATCAAAGCAAGAGGCGGCAACGTCATTGGCTTTGGTCATCAAATTTCAAAAGATTTGATTGGTGATTTGTTTTTTGAATACATTGCATTGCCAGATGTGAACGAACATCTGAACATTTTAATTCAATTAGTAGCAGGTCAACTTTTAGCTTATTATTCTGCGGTTGCTCTTAATAGAAACATAGATAAACCAAGGTCTCTAGCAAAATCTGTAACCGTTCGTTAAGATAATTTCATAGACAACTTAACATAAATAACTGATAAGTATCCATGCATAAGTTTTTCGGAAAAAGTCTCTAGGGTGTTTTTGACCCAACCAACGAATTGGACTATTCCAAAATTTGGGGGAGTGATTGGGCTGCAACATCATCAAATGGGTGGATAATATTTTATCCGCCCTGTAACCGCCAATCCCACAACTGTTCCACCAACTCCCGCCGCGCTATCTCCTCGATGGCATATTTCCGCGCATACTGGCTGATGTGACTTCCACCCGGCACGTTCTCCCCCAGTTTGTCGGTCAAGGTGGCTTGTAGCCACTGCTGCACGGTGGAATGGTAGTCTGCCCGATCTGGGGTCAAGCCAAACGACATGGCGATAAGCTCGGATAGTATTTTATCCAATGTTACGGTTGTCCTGCGTCCCCGGAAACGGATGTGGTAGCGGTCTTGAAATTGGTTGCCGTCGCTCATGCCTGCAACCTCTGCACCTCGGCTGTAACGTAATCTTGCAACAACTTGGCGGGATCATCGCCCGACAGCACCACCAAAACAACCTGGTGGGTAACGTAGTTCCCCAGTCTTGAATACTCAAACTGCCCGATGTCGGCGGCATAGCACCATTCGCCAGTGGGCCAAATGCAAACCCGGTAAGTGTGGGGGTGTTCGGTAGTCATGGTTGCGCTCCTTTCTGATTACTTGGATACTATTATATCCCGAAACCCCAAATGGATACAACTATATCCACCCATCCAGCACCGTAATGTTATCCCCAAAATCCGGGGATAACCTTGTGAAAAAGCCGCGTAAGTCACTGATACTGCACGGGCTTACGGGATAGATTAAAAAATAACCATATTCGGAACAACTGATAAAAAGTCAGATGCTCCACCACTCCTCAGCGCATGAACGCAATAACGGGAATGATCTCCTGTGGAACGCGCCCGGTAGCCACCAGCAACCGCCGCCAAACACCAAACGGCGGGCTTTCGCTGCCCTCCCGGTAGGCACGTAAACGCCGCTCCGCATTATTCCCCCTAAACCCCAAAAACTCCGCCACCGCCTTATCGGTCTTGTAGTCAGAATGCCGCTTGAACTGCTCAATATAGGCATACGCCACGTCTGCATGGGGCGGCTTCCAGCGTCCTTCTGGCAACAAGTGTTCAGTGCTGTACTGGCTTTCATCTATCGCCAAATCCTGCACCGTCGGCGCGTTTAGGTTCTGCTCCAGTTGGCGGATCGCCTCCCTAGTCGCCTGTTCAAAAATTAAACGCTGCTGTTCCTGGATACTGGGAATTTTTATTTCCATTGTCGCCTCTCTCAAAAAGGGAGAGGGGCGGCAGCCCCTCACCTCTTAAACTGCCAATAGCGCAATATTGCGCACGTCATCGGTGCGGATATGCACCAGCTCTAACGTGCCATGTGCCAGCGGTCGCCACTGCCCGGACTGGTGCAAGTGCATGAACACGTAAAACAAATAGTCAGGCAGTATAAGCCCGGTTTGCTCAACCCTGACACCGATATGATAAGGGGAATAGGCTTTGGTCGGTTGCCCGATGGTTTCCAGCGAACCCCGCCGGATCAGCCAAAAATCAGCACCAACAAAATCAGGGCGAACAGCCGCAACGTCTTTTAATCTCATGGTTAGACCCAACAGCAGTAACTAGCCACCCGAATAACGACGGCTTTCTGTATACTGTAGACCTAAATTATATTAAAAATCATATACTTAAACATTAACAACCCGACACAAGGTACTGATTTTCTGAACAATTTCTGAGTAATAAACAGCCTTTCCCCGTCAACTATCGCCCATCGGCTTACTTGCCGTTGGGCGGTGGTTGCACGGCACGCCTAAAAATAAACTGGTGCGGGTGTTTCTGCCGCTGCGAGCGTTTACCAACACCCGCAACCTTTCCCCCACCCGCGCACTGCTTAAAAAACAGGCGGCAGAAACACTTGCAAAACCTCTTCTCTTTTTCTTGCCGCGCAGCGGCACAACCAACCGCGAAGCGGCCTTGAGGGAGGCGGCGCACGGCACGTATCGAAGTCGAGAAAGCACCCCGCCGACATTGTGAAAGGCTGGCGACGCTGAAGCCAAGACCCGCAGCCACCGTAGCCGTGACCATTGACCGCGCTGCCGCGTGTGCGGCGTAGCCGGACATTAAACGCGGTAGCAATAGCGGTGAATGGGCGCGGCGTAGGTGAGCGTAGGGGCTTGAGCGTAAGCGGCGACAGACTGGAGCAATTACAGCCTAACCGGGCGTGTCTTGCGGGCGGGCAACCGCTCGCGTTCTCCCCAGCCTGAGCGAAGCTGAGGCGATCTTGCCGCTTGCGGCACAAACCAACCGCGTAGCGACCGCACAGAACCCCGCTCAACGAAGTGGGTCGGGGGATACTGCCAGCCAACTTTTGCATAATCTGAATTAGGCGCAGTGGGGCGAAGCCCTGAGCGTAGCGAACCCGCAGGGCATTGCGCCTAATTGTTCAAGATTATGTAAAAATTGGCTGACCTCAACGGATTTGCATAAGCCGCTTGCGGCGTTGCAAAGGAACATCGCTGTGCGACCACGCCGCCACTGGAAGTGACAAACACGAACGCTTGCGGCCTTTTCTTTACTCACCTTTGCCACACGGTAACGCCAGAAAAGAGGCACGACCTACACGCCAGAGCGCGACAGCACCGACGGGCTGGCACGGGCAAACGCTACGGAGCGCGGACGTTCGGCGGCTTCCACCCGCTTTCCCCCTAATAAATCCCCGAAGTCAGCACAGCAGCAATGACCAGGAACAAAACAACAGTGGCAGCAGCAACCAGCACCGCCAGCGCGAAAGAAAGGCGGTTAAAACTCATCAGTGGCGCGTTCCGTTATCGCTCATTACCATGCGTTTCAGAGTCAGTACGTGTGCTTGGTGTTTGGCTTCCAGCAGATCCCGCAGCATATCCAAATCATTCAGGGCATCCACCACATCACGTTCCCACAATTCCGTTACCGCACGTTTCAGCCAGTGGCTTGCTGCCGGATCGGTGGTAATGGTATGCACGCTGTTTTCTAGTGCTTTCAATTGTTGTTCCAAACTGCCATATCCTTGTTGTGTTTCGCTCATGGTGTGGTTTCTGTTGCCTTGGGCTTGGCTTTGGGTTTCTTCTTATTCAGCCCCTCCCTTTCCAGCCAGTTGTAAAGCGTGGACTTGGAACAATCCACCAGCTTGGCAATGGCACGTTTGCTGATGTCCTTGGCAAGGTAGCGTTTGATTTCTTCGCGGTGGGCATCGAGTTTCACCGTTTCCGCTTTGCCCTTCGGTCTACCCAAAGTCATACCATCGGCTTTGCGTTTCGCCAGTGCTTCTTTGGTACGCAGGGAAATAAATTCACGCTCGATCTCTGCCGCCAGCCCCAACACCGTGGCGGTGATTTTCGAGTTCATAGAGTCATCGAAACGCATCCGCTGCTTGGCAACGTGAACATGGAAGTTGGTGGTGGTGGCATGTTCCAACATTTCCAAAACCTGCAAGGTTGACCGGGCCATACGCGAAATTTCCGCAAAGATCACGGTATCCCCCGGCTGCATGGTTTTCAGCAGCAAGTCACCAATGCGCCGTTCCCGCCATTTCACTTTACCACTTACCGAATCCTCCACGAACTGTACGCCCGTGATGCCGTTCTGGTTGGCATACTCAAGGATGCCGTGGCGTTGGTTGTCCAAGTCCTGTTGGTCAGTACTGACGCGCAAGTATGCGTAATTTGCCATGTTCTTTCCCTCTGTCCAACGAAAACCAATACACGCTTTTCACCGTGCTTATTTAGTACAAAACAAACCACTTCGCGTAAGCCATATTGGGCTTACTAAAACGAGCGTTTTCTCTATACCATTTTATAGATTGATTTTATCACAAGAATGAAATAAATTTTTACCCCCTAACGTTCCGCGATTTTGAACGCTCGTTTGAGCCTGAAAAACCGCAATTTAGCAAGGCATAATGCGGACTCCGCACTTTTTCTTTACCCCCTAGCGTTTTTTTGGGGTGAGGGTCGGTTTGTCCAAAAATAACAAGCGACTGATAAGCGACAATAAGCATGGAATTTCTGAAAATTCACCGCAGCAAGTCACAGGTACGTGCTGATGGTAGCCCCTATGCCGTTCCGTTGTACGTCACCAAAACGCACCGCAAGGGAACAGTCATTAGCGAAGAAGCGATTTCTACCAAACGCCCGATCTTGGTAACGGGAGCGCACGACTCCGGCAAGTCAAAATGGGTGGAACGCCTGCACGAACACGCGGGCGAAATTTGGGGAACGAAGTCGAAAACCGCCCCACTCTACCTCGACACCCTGCGCCCGTTGGTGGCATGGAGTGACGAACCCGACCTAGAAAAATGGTGGGAAGCCAAACGCCTTGAAGAAGAAAAAACCGATATAAATAATGCTCGCGCCCCGTGGAAGTCGATTAAACAATACGCCCGTGCCGAAGCCCTGCCCGACTACTGCAAAGACACTGGCGCGGTGCTGTTCATCGACGATGCCCACAAACTCGCCGGGCGTAAGCTGCAAATTGCCCGAAAATGCGTGATCTCCTCGCGCCTGTTCGTGATGGCTGCCAGCGAAGAACAACGCCTACCACCCAACCTGCGCAACGTCGTGCTGCGCCGTGACCCGCAAATTTTTAGACTCAATTCTGAAGTGGCTTATGATGCAACCAATTTATTCATGTGGGCGTTTCTGGTCGCCTGCCTTGCGGCTGGCTGGTGGGAAGCTGCCTTGGTGCTGGGCGGGCTTAAAGCCCTTGGCTCTGGTCGCCGTGCTACTCGCGCCGATTAGTGCCAGCGCGGAAACAGACAGCGACTACGAAGCCACCAAAGCCGAAACCCTGCGTTTGGCGGGGATCACTGCCCCGGCTGGCACTGAGGCAGAGGATACAAAAGTATCCAATGACACTGCCCCGGCTTGGTGGCCTTGGAAGACTGGAAGTGAACTGGAAAAGCCCCCAGCGGTGAAACCGTATCAAATCCCCACGATGGCGGGCGATGGCTTGGACTACCACGACAAACCCGCCGCTATCGTGCAAGCCCCTGCGCTTGACGCTGACGCGATTTTCAAAGCGGTACTGGCTTGCTACCCGGAACGCAGCAAGTTCGACATCGACGTGGACTTACGCGCCGCGATCCGTTCCAGCGACGTTCTCGACCTGCGAGACACCGCCACCGGCTTGGGCAAATCCTACGTGGGAATCGTCGCCAGTATGCCGCTGTATTCGGGGAAAGAACTCGATAGGGAGAAAGACCGCGAGTATGTGCGCCGTAAAGACACCGCAAAGGCCGTTGCTGACTTCGTAACGGCAATAGCTGGACGTAACCATGCCGTGAGGGAGTTATCGCTCTACAGGAGCTTAGAGGCGCGTTCTGCGGTACGTGTGAAGGAAGGCATCACCGAAGCCACGGAACAAGTCGGTTATTTGGAAAAAGTCGCCAGCTCGCAAGACAAGCTCATCGGCGAAGAAGCCAAAATCATGGAAAGCCGTTTGCTGCTCGCCGGGATGTGTGACCCCAAGAACGCGGAACACATCGGCGGGTGGTTAAGGAAAGTTTCTGCTGTACCGATGGAAGAACCCCTCACCCCCGACCCCTCTCCCTCAAGGGGCGAGGGGAGGAAGACGGCGGGAGGTGAACCATGAAATGGATTAACCATCTGGCAATCGCAGGGGCAACCACTGCCTTGGTAGCTCCTGCCCTTGTCCCAGTTGCCCTGCTTGGCTCGACAGCTCCCGACTGGCTGGAATGGGCACTGGAAAAGCTGGGCGGTCGCAAGGTCAAACACCGGGGCGTTACCCATGTGGTGCTGTACTGGGCGGGCGTGCTTGCCTTCGCGCTCGGCTTGTGGGATTTCCACGGCATCCTTGCCGCTTTTGCCTACGGTGGGCTGACCCATGTGCTGGCGGACTCGCTGACGGTTTCCGGTGTGCCGTTCACCCCCAACGCTGAACGCCGTTTCCACCTGTTCGGCGGCAGGCTGCGCACAGGCAACACGGGGGAATACGGCATAGCGTGGGGTATTGTCGGCGTGTGTTTCGTGCTGGCGGTGCTGTTCAAGCCGGGTGGGGGGTCTGGCTGGTATCCGTTCTTCTACGACTGGCACGGGCTGTATCAGTCCGGGGTGGTGGATGCCAAGGAGTGGAAAGACAACAGGCTGAAGTTCTTTTGACCCGCTTTTTGTAATAGTTAGATTTGAACAAAAAACACACAAAACAAGTCCTTTGGGGCTGCGCTTTTTCTGTGGTTGATGGTGTAGGTGAGAAATTCCCCCTTTGTGCTTTTATATACTTACAATATTTATATATTTATGAGGCGTTTTTTCTATTTATAATCAATACGTTATATCGGAAACTATTACAAAAAGCGGGTCAACTATTACAAAAAGCGGGTCAACTATTACAAAAAGCGGGTCAACTATTACAAAAAGCGGGTCAACTATTACAAAAAGCGGGTCAACTATTACAAAAAGCGGGTCAACTATTACAAATTTTTGACAAGAAATAGAACTTCTTCTACTATAGATTTCCATGAAACTAAAAGTCGTAAAGAACACATCACCACAAGTCATCCGTAAGAGCAATGAACTGATTGAGGCGCGTTACCGTCTGAGCATTTGGGAACAGCGTCTTATCCTTACCTTGCTTGCCAACATCACCAAACAAGATGCTGATTTCAAGCGTTACCATGTCCGTGTTGCTGATTTTGCGGGAATGTGGCAGTTGGATTCTGACAATTCTTTGTATGAGAAAGTGCAGGATGCAGCCGATTCATTGGTAGGTAAAACCGTCCAGCTTAGCGATGATCCGAGCGTTAGTGAAACCGTATCATGGTTATCTTACGTTCGTTACAAGCGTGGTTCTGGTGAGATTGAAATGGAGTTTCATAGCTCCCTAAAACCTTACCTGCTGCAACTACAAAAGCATTTCACCCAATATCAGCTTGGTCATGTCGTCAATTTCAAGAACCAGTACAGCATCCGCATTTACGAGCTGCTGAAAATGGAAGTTTTCAAGCATCCAGATGGGAGCTTTGTAAAAGATTTCAAATATGACGATTTGCGGGCTTTACTGGGCATCACTGACGACGAATATACTTTGTTTGGTAACTTCAA
>NZ_CP072792.1 GCF_017901175.1 Thiothrix unzii | reverse complement strand
ACCGGATTGGGGATAGTGGCGTGATGGGCTTTGTGACCAATGCAGGGTTTATTGAAGCCAATACCGCCGATGGTTTGCGCAAGTGTTTGGCGGAAGAGTTCAGCAGCATCTACGTGTTCCATTTACGCGGGAACGCCAGAACGTCGGGCGAGATGCGCCGCAAAGAAAAAGACAACGTGTTTGGACAAGGTACACGTACCCCGATTGCCATCACCTTGTTTGTGAAGAACCCCACCGCCAGCAGCCACGGCAATATTTTCCTGCATGACATTGGCGACTACCTGACCCAAGCCGAGAAGCTGGAAAAGATCAGCGCGTTTGCCAGCATTAACGGCATTGCAGCGGCGGACGGCTGGCAACGTATCACCCCCGATGCGCATAACGACTGGATAGGGCAGCGTGACAACAGTTTTAGCAGCTTTATTAGTATGGGTGACAAGAAAGATAAAGATGCAATCACTGTATTTGAAAATTATTCCAATGGAGTAGTAACAAGCCGAGATGCATGGTCTTATCAATTCTCAAGAAAAAATTTAGATTTCTCTACTAGAGAAATGATTGACTATTATAATCAAGAAGTAAAGCGATATGAAAAGGCTTGCATCGGTTTATCAAAAGAACAATATCCTGATGTTAATAATTTTATTAACAATGATGCAACAAAAATTAGTTGGTCGAGAGCCATTAAGAAAGACCTAAGTCGACATGTTAAACATGTATTTCAAGGGAATTCAATTAGAGTTTCAATTTATCGACCATTCACTAAAACATGGATGTACTTTAATCGTCAGTTTAACGAAATGGTTTTACAAATGCCGCGTATATTTCCCGAATCCACAATTGATAATCGTGTGATTTGTGTCACGGGGCTGGGGACACAAAAGGTGTTTTCAACGATTATGTCTGCTGCCGTAGCAGACTTTCAGTTGTTAGCGAACTCTCAGTGTTTCCCGCTGAAGCTGTACGAGCCTAGCACCGCAGCGGAAGACAGCGCACCACAACCCGACCTGTTCACCCCAGCCACCACCACCGCACCCACGCCAGCCACGCCCCGCTATACCAGCCGTGACGGGATCACCGATGCAGGGCTGGCACACTTCCACGCCACCTACCCCACCGAAACCATCAGCAAGGAAGACGTGTTTTACTACATCTACGGCTTGCTGCATTCCGAAGACTACAAAGCCAAGTACGCCGACAACCTCACCAAAGAATTGCCGCGCATTCCGTGCGTTGGGCAAGCCGCCGATTTCTGGGCATTCAGTACCGCAGGGCGCGAGCTGGCAGAGTTGCACGTCAACTACGAAACCCAAGCCAAGTACCCCGTGACGCTGGACTGTGGCGGCAAGAAACTGGCGGAACTGCACGACAAAGATTTCTACGTCACCAAGATGAAGTTTGCCAGCAAAGCCGACAAGTCCACCGTGATCTATAACCACGCCATCACCATGAAGGGCATCCCGCTAGAAGCGTATGAGTACGTCGTCAACGGCAAGCCCGCGCTGGAATGGGTCATGGAACGCCAAGGGGTGAGTACCCACAAGGACAGCGGCATTGTGAATGATGCGAATGATTGGGCGGTGGAGACAATGAAGAATGCGCGTTATCCGCTGGAGTTGTTCCAGCGGGTGATTACGGTGAGTTTGAGGACGATGGCGATTGTGCGTGGGTTGCCGGGGTTGGATGTTTATGGCAAGGGCAATATGGCTCAGTAGGCACGAAACTGACACAAGTCACCACATTGATTGGTGGAAGAGCACTCAGTCGTCCTGTATCGGGGTATTTACACGCGCTTGGTCAACTCGTACACGCAACTCGTTGCCAGGTTTGAAACGGGGGATGCGCTTGGAAGATAGGGAAACACTTTCCCCTGTTTTTGGATTGCGGGCTGTGCGGGGCTTGCGAGTATGCACGGCAAAACTGCCAAAACCACGTACTTCAATACGTCCGCCGCTTGCCAGTGCCGACCCCATCAACTCCAGTAACAGGTTCACGGACTTATCAATGTCTGTACTGCATGACTTGGAGGAACGAAAAATAATATTTTGAATGATGTCGGATTTGGTCATGTGAAGCCTCTTGTTGGTTTGGCGGCAATTATGGGGAAATTTGCATAAAAGTCACTAAAGTCACACAGGGAAAAAGATACAAGGATTTATTCCCTTTGGGTTCCTCTGCATAAAGGTACGTAACCCACCACAGGATTTAGCCCCAGTTAAGCTTCTGCTGAATACTCATTCCTGAGTTCCTTGATCATGTCTGTTGGGAAATAGCGATAAAAAGCTGTCCTGCCGATACCAAGCTGGTCAATCACGTCACCAATGAAAGGGTAGTTTTCCGTATCCTTAAACTTCCGCCTGTTTAACCGTTTGCTCGTTCATGGCTTTTGGCCTACCGCCACGTCGCCCACGCTTGTTGGCTGCGGCAAGACCTGCACGGGTATTTTCGACAATCAGTTCTCGCTGAAACTCATCGAAAGCGGCGGTCATGTGAAAAATAGTCGTCCTTCGGATGTGCTGGTGTCGATGTTCTGGGTCAATACCTTGAGGGCAATTCCCTGCTCGTGGATGTCTGCTGCCGTTTTGATAACTTGGCTAACTTTGCTCATCCCTCCAAAAATGTAAGATTAGCCGACCACATTCCATAACAGGCAATAGGTACAGGACATGACCGGTCAATTTAAGTAGCCAAAACACCCTAGGCCAATTTGAACCGTGTTTATCTTTCTTGGCCTCCTGTATCATAGGAGGCTCTTTTCCCTATACCCAAATTGACCGCCATGATGACAAAAACGCTGGAACTAACACCAACATCACCTATGAAGGTTGTACGCATCTATTTGCGTGTCAGTACCGACGAACAGGATTTGACCCGTCAGGTTGCCATCGTGGATAACGCACGGGCTGCGGGGTGTTACGTTGCAGGCATTTATCGAGAGAAAGCATCGGGTGCTCGTGCCGACCGGCCTGAACTGCTACGGATGATTTCCGACTTACAAGTTGGTGAAATCGTGGTTGCAGAAAAAATTGACCGCCTTAGCCGCCTACCACTTGCTGAGGCGGAGCAGTTGGTGGCTTCAATACGCGACAAGGGTGCAAAGCTGTCAGTCCCCGGCATTGTTGATTTGTCCGATCTCGCAGCAGAAGCACAGGGCGTGGCAAAGATCGTATTGGAATCAATCCAAAATATGTTGTTGAAGCTGGCGTTACAAATGGCTCGTGATGATTACGAGGATCGGCGGGAAAGGCAACGCCAAGGTGTGGAGCTTGCAAAGTGTGCTGGTAAATACCTTGGTCGGCAAGCTGATACCGCCATGCACACGAGAATCATAGCACTACGCAGCAGCGGACACAGCATCACCAAAACCGCCAAGTTGGCTGGATGCAGTGAGAGCCAAGTTAAACGTGTGTGGTCTATGCGGGGAAATTAGCATTAATTCATCCGGCCTATCGTTGGGTTCATCTGCATAAAGGAGCGTATGCCCACCACAGGGAAGCACAGTGCAGGTTTGTTCCGAAAACCTTGAAATTAGCATTAAAGCCACAATGGTTTCAAAACTAGGTTGTAGAATGGAAAAGATCCAATAAAATCAATATGCCACCTTCCAAAGAAAAGGAATACGGAAAACGACCGTTTTAGGAACATTGTTTAGCGTAGAACTGAAGCCAAGCTACTGCTGCGATGTAAGAAAAATAGTGTGACTTAACTTCCAGAATTCTGAAGTGACCTCAAGTACAAATCTAATGCTGCGGTTAGAATTTCTTGGCTACTTCTCCCAGATTCCAGTCCATTTTGCTTAAGCTGCATGTAACGCGCCTTGTCCAACTTGAAAGTTAGTGATTTGAAATAGTCGTGCGTTGTCGCTCTCACCACATTCTCAGTTTGTGGTTGTGCTATCGCACTAGGTGAAGCCATGCCTTTTGTGCTTACCAGTCCTGCTGTCAATGGTGTTGCTTTCTTCATTCTTGAAGCCTCCTTTTCCGTTCTATCATGGCGATGATGATGCGTACTTAAGTAAATGCGTATAGATACATATATATACGTATCTATTTTAATACGTATATAGCTATTTACGTGAATAATTAGATACGTATTCCCATAGTGCATTGATTTCTTCTGATGATTTCCCATCTTGATTGACTTCCAATACCGTCCTGCCATCGGTCATGGCACTGGCAAACTCAGTCCGTTGGTGTATGACTGTAGGGGCTACTGCCCCATATTGGGATAGGGCTATTGCAGCTTCAACGGTAATGCGGGCACGGGATGCTGCTCCATTGAGGACGAAGACCATTCGCTTGTTTGCCTGAAGAGCCAAATCAACTGTTGCCCCAACTGCTCTTAAATCATGTGGGCTGGGTCGAGTTGGTATTACTACTAAGTCGGCAACCCCCATGACTTGACGGATAAGTTCTGTCACGGCTGGAGGAGTATCAATAATTACCCAGTCAATGCCTGCCTGTTCCAATTGCTCTAGGAGCGTAGCCAAACTAGCGACGGTAGGGACGGAAGCAAATTGAGGGGTATCGGCATTCCTAGCGTTCCACCAAGATGTGAGTGAACCTTGGGTATCCATATCAATCAGGACAACTGATTGCTGCCCTTGCTGGCAGGCCGCTACCCCTAAATGACCTGCTAACGTAGTTTTGCCAACACCACCTTTTTGGCTGGCAATAACGATAGTACGCATTTACGTATCTCCGTATTTAGTTATTAACTTAAGTAAGGTAGTGCATAAATACGTATATAGCTACTTATGTACTGCAAACATACTGCATCTTCATCAGAGAATCGCGCTACCATGTGTTTGAACAGAAATTTAGAAAGGATTTTTGATGATTTTGGATGAGGTGATGCAGTGGAAGGCGTTCGAGGCAGAGGATGGGACAATTTTTGATTTGTCCTTTCTTGATGCAAAAAAGGTGACATACACACATTCATTCGCTGGCAAGCCCGATGTGAGTTATGACTTTTGGGTGACGTATTCTTGCCATTGCTTCACCAAAGACTACCCACATCAAAGTGAAGCAGAGCAGCAAGCGTTAGCTTACGTGTCCCCAAAGGAAACTCGCCCATTTTGCCAGCAGCGTTACATTTTGGCACGGCAACACCTTTGCCAGATCGTGGAAAACTTGGCATCAGCGGAGTACACGATTACAGATGCAGGGTACGGCAGTTACATTACCGCTAAAGTGTTGACTGACGATGGGGAAACTGTCTGGTATCACGTTCCGTTTCGGGTATACCGGGAACGCAAGAAATACCGCTTACACGTACTGAGTGCCTACCCTGCCCCGGAACGTCGCGGCGGTGGAAAAATTGGCTTCTTCAAAATTGCCTATAACCTGCGGATGGGAAAACCTTTGCCTTCCAATCCCCACAAATAACAAAGCCCGCTTAAGCGGGCTTCGCCAGAATTTCTTCTGGTATTCAGAACACCTTTACCGGACTTGGCCTGACCACTAGGGTAGTGGGATGTCGGGGGATACCCGTCTGCAACATCCTGAATCACGTATATGTGATGTGCTTTCATCATAAGGCATTGCAGCAGTAACTACAATATCAAGCTCAAACCACACACAACCGACACAAGCCACCATCTGTGGCATCACGGAAAGCATCCAAAAAGGCCAAGACCAACCCTAGTTGTAGGCATGAAAGCCCTGTTTCAGGCTTACAAATAGGGTGAACTCTAAATTTAACGTCATAGCTGACGGGCGCGGCGGGGAGTAGTCAAAACGGAGTCGCGGGCTGTCACCGCGTCCGTCGTCGACACACTTGTTGGCTCTTTTTGTGCAATCTTTAAAAAGCAGATTCACTATAAAAACATATAGCTACTGATAATTCAGGTAAATACTGCTACCACTCCAAATATTAATTGGCTTTATGAAATAGTTGCATAAAAAATCAAGTATATCATGACTTCGTGTTTCTATAGATAACGATAAATCATCATGATCTATCCACTTTGTAACTTGTTTTGCTGTATGTTCCAATCCAAGTTTCTCAAATGCTTTTGCATGATTTTTTACGTTGCTATTCTGAAGTGAAGAATTTGCACTAACTGTGATAATTGCTAAATTACCAATTCCATTAATATTTTCAGTTATTTTCTGCGCTACTTCGCTTCCTCTCGCTACGATATGATCAATAGATATACGATTGCTTTTTATAACATTATCCCTGATTTTTTCTATATTGGCTTGGCAGTTTTCTATTTCATATTTATATAATAAGTAAGGAATTAACTTCCAAGAATTGTAAGCATTTTTTAATAACCAATTTCTTGTGGCTTTTTTATTATAAACCTTATCATTTTCATCATCTACATCATAATACCAAACAACCCATGACCAGAAACTATTATTGTTTTCTTCAAGTTTACGTTTGGCAAATCTTTTGTTGCCCACAAAATAATCATTAATCAAATCACTTATGATTTTAGAATCTGAATCACTATTTATTTCTTTAAGTATTAAATCAAAGCTCCCTCTATTTGCATAATCCAAGTTATAAAAAATACCCTTGTGATAAATAAATTCATAACAAAATAGGAAACGCTCCCATCTTTCTAATATTTTATTATCTAGTGGATTTTTTGTTCTAAATAGCCGTAGAAGGAAGTTCATGCTTCTATCTTTATCTAGCATCAATACATCACCAAGCAGACGATATTTTTTATCTAAATAAGGTATTGTATTTGTAACTATTTCTACGGTATTGTTAAATTCCCTTGTTAATTTGAATATATAATCTAAAATCTTGTTTGCATCACTTTGTAGCTTTTCTATTTTTCCCTTTACATAACTCAATGATCCATTATCTCCAGATGATGTATTAGGACTATTAAATGCACTTAATTTATTACCATCATCAACCGCTCTTAAATGATACATCAAAATGTTATCTAAAGTCATTTCCCCCTTTATCCAATTTTGATTGGCTTTTTCTTCTAGTTCATATATTTTTGAAAAGTGTTCTTGTAATATTAATATATCTTCTTGCGGCTTAGAACTTAATAAAAATATTTGCTTCATTAAATATGACTTTACTTTTTCTGTTTCAGTCAAGTTTACTCCTCTAGTATTATGCAACTCAAAAATTTGCGCAGCTACAGATTTATCTTCGTATAAAGCAAAAGATACATAAGAGTTGCATATTATATTTATAAGATCATCGACTTTATCTGAATTATTTTTAATGTAAGAGTCAAAGCCTTTAAATGAATCACTCCCTCCAGAAATCGCTATTTGCATTCTTTTTTGCGATGCGGTATTTATATTATTTATATAACCACAATTAATTAACTCTTTGAATGCTATTGAATCATAATCTGTTACAGTAAAATTTGAAATGTATTTAAATACTTCATGAACAATAACTTGATTTAATCTTTTACATGCGGATAAAAACAACAATGCTGTTGTAATTCTTTGTTGCCCATCAATTATTTCTAATGCATTATTGTTGTTTCTCTCAAAAATAAAATGACCAAGATAATAATTTCCATGCCCTGTTCTTTGTTGATGGCTTTTTAAATCAGCAATAAATTCTTCAAGTTGCTTTTCTCCCCAGCTATAAGCTCTTTGATAAGCAGGAATAATAATTTCCCCCATTTTTAAAACATCAATAAAGCTCTGATTTACACTAACATCACTCGTCATTTACATCTCTCGAATATGTTGAATTTAATTTAGGTGTATATTTATCGGCACTGAGAGTTATACAGTGAGCCAACGTTAAAGCATTTTATGCCGTGTGCGGCAGCACTGGGCATAAATGTCTTGTTGGACGGAACCGCGTGCTACGGAGTCCCACTCTTTATCTATAAGGGGATTGCTTTTCCAGCCTTTCGCTACATTAGCCCATGCTGCCCGATTATTTAACACCGACTGCTGCTTTTCCATTGCCTTGTCACCGCCTGCTACCCTGATTGTGGTCAAACATAGCACAGGGTCAGGGGCGTTTCGAGCCTTTTGTCCAGCAGACGCAACAGCCGTGGGGGGCAGTCCGGGGCTGCCTGTTTTTCCCTTGCCCAAAGCTAAACCTACCTGCCTATTGTGCCGTCAACCATACTCCAACCGTTGCGGCGGCAGCGGGTA
The DNA here is from genome assembly GCF_017901175.1 of Thiothrix unzii. NCBI lineage: Bacteria > Pseudomonadati > Pseudomonadota > Gammaproteobacteria > Thiotrichales > Thiotrichaceae > Thiothrix > Thiothrix unzii. Next base: position 12,910 of record NZ_CP072792.1, on the reverse strand, counting down.
ACGCACCCGCATCATCCCGGTTTTGCAACAAGGGCAAGGGATGCCATCAAAGCGAGCAATGGCTTCCATTGGCTTGTCTGCCACCATTGGCAGCGTGGGTGCGTAACGGGCAATGGCCTCGCGCACTTGCGGCAAGCGGGTTTTGCGGCAGGCATTCGCCAACCAGCCGTAATGGCGGATGCGCAGGAACCCCGCAGGCAATACGTGTTGCAGGAAGCGGCGCAGGAACTCATCACCCGCCAAGGTCATCACTTTCTGCTGCCCATCGCGGTAATCGTGGTAGCGGAAGCTGACCGTTTCATCGGTGATACCCAACAGGCGCGACTCACTGATGGCAATCTTGCGGGTGTAGCGTGCCAGATATTTCACCACCGTTTCGGCCTTGTGCAGGCAGGGTTTGGCATACACCACCCAGTCTTTACGCATCAGTTGCCCCAGCAATTGTTTAACCTCACCGGGGTGGGTGACACGCGGCAATTGCCCATCCTCGGCAGCCTCCCGCAAGCGGCTGACCAGCTTGCCCCGGAACAGGCGCGACAGCACTCGGATCGGGAACAGGTAGGTGCTTTTTGCCGGATGCCACTGTTGCGCAGCATCCAATGCCCCGCCGGGGATCAGGCAATGCAGGTGGACATGCTGGCTGAGGTTCTGCCCCCAGGTGTGCAGTACCGCAGTCATCCCCAATTGCCCGTTGAGGCGTTTGGGGTCATGCCCCAAGGTGTTGAGTGTGTCCCACACGCTGCGGAACAGGGCATGGTAAACCACCGCTGGATGTAGCCTGACCCAACCGTTCAACTCATGTGGCAGGGTGAACACCAGATGGAAGTACGGTGCAGGCACAACATTCGCCAGTTCACGCTGTTGCCACTGCTCGCTGGCCTGCTGCTGGCAACGCGGGCAATGGCGGTTGCGGCAGGCATGGTACAGCGGGACTTCCTCGCCGCATTCCCCACAGCGCAGTTGGAAACCACCCAAGGCAGCGGTGCGGCACGCCAGCAGTTGTTGGCACACCTTGTTCACTGGCGGTGGCAGCGGCGGCAAGTGTGACTGAAACCGCTGCACCACCTCGGCTAGGCGTAACATACGGCGGCGGCATCCAGCCCCGCCAGCAGATCAATGGCTTGCCCGCCTTGTTGGGTTTCCGGCAACCAATGCGCATAGCGCATCGTGCTGCTGACATGCTCATGCCCCAACACCTGCTGCAACTGGTGGATCGGCATTCCCGCCTGCAACGAATGCGTGGCAAACGCATGGCGCAGGCTATGGATGCCGCCTGCCTTGCGGATACCCACTTGCCGCTTGGCGCGCAGGTAGATTTTCTGGGGTGTCGTCATCGACTGTTGGTAGCCGTAGTATTTCCCCGGAAACAGCCATTGTTTGGGGTGGCAACGCTGCCAGTAAGCCCGCCATTGTGCCAGCAAGGTGTCGGGTACGGGCACGTAACGGTCTTTTTGCCCCTTGCCCTGCACCACATGCAAGATGCGGCGGCTGCCGTCAATGTCCTGCACCCGGATATTCACCAACTCACTGACCCGCAGCCCGCAGGCATAACAGCTCAGCAACAGCAGCCGGTGGGTCGGGTTGTCGGGGGCTGCCACCAGTTGGCTGACCTCCGCCCGCGACAGCAAATCAGGCAAACGTTGCTGGCGTTTGGGCAAGGCAAAGCGGTAAGCCATAAAATCCGCATCTTCCAGCACCGTCACAAACAGGAAGCGTATCCCGTTGAAATACAGGTGACAGGTGGAGGATGAAACGTGGCGTTCTTTTAACAGCCACAGCAACCATTGCTGCACCTCATCCGCCGAAATCTTGTCTGGTGAGCGGTGGTAATAGTGGCTTAGGTCAAGGACGGCTTGGACATAACTGTCGTGGGTTCTGGGGGAATAGCCACGCATCTGCATGGCATCCAGCATCCGCTGGCGCAACGGGCTGACTTTCATGATGGGTTCTCCTGTAAATGTCCATCTATCGGACACTTAAAGTGTGGCTCATCAGAGGAAAATCGTTGGGAATCAGTGGGCTACCGCGTTAGCGGTTTAGTTCAACAGTTTATTAGACGGCGTTCAGGAATATCAAACTATACAGACGCTGCATATCCGAATATACAGAACAGTTTTCCGGGCGGTAAGTTGTTGTCTGCATAGTCATTTCCTTGGCTTGGACACACATTGACCAGAACTATACAGCCTAATCTTTGTCGGTGAATAGTGTTTTTTACGCATGAGTCGGAGAATCTAATTTCTTGTCATATGCTCCGATTTAGGATAATTTTTGATCACAATCATAAGTTCTTATAACAACAAAGGTTTAGGGTAGTTGCTCACAGGCTTATTCACGGATTTTGGGGATAACCGCAATGTATGTTGTAGTACGTAGTATGCAAAATACTACAACATACAAACACTACACTTTTCTCGTCGGACTTCCCCGCCCTGCCCCTACCTGCTACCCTCAAGCTATCGACAACACAGGAGGCATTCAATGGGTGCTGTAGCTTACGATCAAGACCTTTACTCATGGTCACTGGAACAAGCCAAGCTGTTGCGCGAGCGCAAGTTTGACCAGATCGACTTAGAACACATCATTGAGGAAATCGAGGATATGAGTAAATCAGAAAAACGGGCTTTGGGATCGTTTTTAGAGACCCTACTCATGCACTTGTTGAAATGGCAGTATCAACCAGCTCACCAAGGACGTAGCTGGAAGTTCACGATCATTGAACAGCGTAAGCGTATTGTTGGACACATGAAGGAAAATCCCGGGCTAAAAAGCAAATTGCCCGATGTGATTGAAACCGCCTATGGTTACGCCGTAAGTGGCGCAGTCCGTGAAACCGGACTTGCACAAGAAACCTTCCCCGTACAATGCCCGTGGACATATGAGCAATTCATGGATGAGGATTTTTGGCCTGAACCAACCCAATAAGAAAAGCCGGGTTTCCCCGGCTTTTCCATTTCCTGACTAAGCGAGAATGTACTTAGGCTTGCCATTTGAGTAATCCAGGTTAGGAGTCAGCACCCCCTCACCCACTGCCCGCGCTTGCCAGTTCAACCAAATTCGCCCCATTTCTTGAACCGTCAACCCCGTTTTGTCTGCCCCGCTTTTGGTGCGTTGGCTAATAAACCGTTTTGCATCCCGTGCACCGGGAGAAATGGTTTGGTTGGAAACCTGCCCTACCCAGTCTGGATACAGGTCGGTTTCTGTCTGCTGCGCCGCATCAGTCAACCGTTCCGTGCTACCGTTTTGTGACCGTGCGGGCACGGTATCAGCAACCGTTTCAGACCGTGCGGGCACGGTGTCCGTAACGGTTGGTAGGGTAGCCGGAGTAGGGCGGTCGAGTGGTGCATCCCGGAACTGTTGCCCCCCTTGGCGCAACTCAGTACGGTAGGTCATGCCAGCCAATTCCATTGCCTTGGCGAGCTGTTCCGGGGATTGCTTGAAGCCGCCGCTTTCACGCACTTGCAGGTTATCCAGCTTGTCGGCGGCACTGTGGTACACCTGTTCCCGTGCCTGTTGTGCCTTCGCCATTTCAGTGGCGATGGTTTCCCCCGTTTTGTGGAGCAGGGAAGCACTGCCAGTTTGTAGGGTTGGCTCAGGCTTGGTGGTAGCTACTGGAGGTTTTGCCAACTTGTCGGCATTCATCCGGCGTAGAGCATTGCCGTAGGCAAACACGGCAAGGATGTGTTGCAACTCAAAGATAGTAATCATCACGGCTACCGCCACAATCATGCCGTCATTGGTGTCACCACCCACCGCCTTGCCGACCACCTTGAACATGGGCTTGTCGAAACGCTCAAGCAGCTTTTCATTGTGGGCATTGGTTTTATCCACCAGCTCACCGCTGACCGTTGCGGCGGTCTGGTTAGCCATGTCGATAGCCTTCAATGCACCCGTGACTTTGCCCTCGCTGACATGGCAATCCTTCACACGGCCTTGCTTGAGCATTTCTTGGCACTTGTTCAAATTGGCTTGCGCTTTCATCAGTGCATCCGTCAAGGCAGGGGAGGTGTTGATTGCCACACTACCCACCTCGGCAGGTTTCAACAACCCCACTTGTTCCGCCGCATTGTTGCTGATGTGTTGTTGGTTACTGGTTGCGCTGAACAACTCAAACAGGATACCCGCAGAAGCAAACAAGACCATCGCGAAGCGTTGCCCCGCCGTCATGTGAAAACCCTCAGAGCGGTTTAAAGCGATGTCCTCGTAAACCGCCTCCTTGCTGGAGGCAAGGAAATAGGCAAGGATAAAACTGGTCACAGAAAATACCGCCAAGGCAATGTATTCGTTACTGTTGTTTTCAAGAAACGACGCAATACCCCACACATCAGAAACGTACAGCATAAACACCGCAACAATGTACAAGCAAAATGTTGCCCACCGCGCCCACTGCATCAGGTGATAAGCGCGTACCGCCCGTGCCTTGGCATCGAAAATGGCGGCAGTATCGTTTGTAAACATGGATTTCATGGTGATTCCCCCCTTAAAACATCCCAACCAGCAAAAACATCCCTAAACAGATCAACAGCGTTTCAGCGTCGTCGTAGCCCGTCAGCACCGCATAGGTGAAGAACAGGGCAAGCGCGAATTGCCCAGACAAGGCAATCGCCGAAACGCCAAAAAGCTGAAAATACGTAAAGATGCAGTAGGCGATGTAGAGCAGGGCAGTCACAGCCAACAGCCGCACCACCACATGGAAGAACAACGCCCAATCGACAGGGGCAGGGTGGTTAGGCGTGGATACAGCCGTATTCCTAGGGGGAGTAGCGTGGTTGTCTGTAAAGTGTTCGCGCACAGACGGGCGCAGGTTGCTATCATGCGTGTGCATTTTTCGACTCCATGTAAGTCGTTAAGGTGAAGTCCTGCCTCAGTGGTGGAACACTGGGGTAGGGCGATTACTACAAAATTAAATCAGGTTGTATTTACGATATTTCTCCATTTGTTGCGGTGTTGCCATTTCAGCAAGCGGTTTGCCTGCCATTTTTGCTAGGTTCTGCATACCTAGTAAATCTTCAATAACTGCCTGAACATCAGACTTATCATGTTGTTCTACTTTTCGGGTACGTTGGATTTTAGGTTTATTTTCTGCTTCAAACTTTGATTGTTCTGGTTCTTTAACCTTGCCTTGTTCCTTTACTTTTAGCCCAAAGGTAAACGTAAAATGGGTGATTTTCCGCCCAGTTTTCTTATCTTCATAACTGGCGTTCAAGTCTGAATGCTCGTTTATATCGCTTATCGCTTTATTAAGAACATTCAATTTAAAATCTTTAATAGAAGGGTATTGGTAATTTCCTTTGCTATCTTTCAGAGCTAAAAGCTCTTTGATTTCATCTATCCCTACAGTCTTTGTCTTTCTCGCTTCACCAAACAACCAGCTTTTCATTAGCTCATAAAACCGAACACCGTAAACACTATTCATTTTTGCAATGTATTCCATGTTATAGCGGGTAAATCCACCTTCAAGCATAGAAATGTAAGGAATCATTTTTGCTGCAAAGTAAAGGCGGATTTTTCCAGTTTTTGGAATGTAATCAATAGCTGAAATCCACCGGGTACGGGTTGCCTCTAAAGTAGGCTCTTCTGGATCGGGTTGATAAACCGTCACAGAACGCTCATATAAACGATCTGCTACAGTTTGTAGTTCTGAATATGCCCCTGTAAGTGGTATGGAAAACATATCCGAGAAATCAGAAGCAGTAACTACAAAAGGGGTGTAAGCATCAATCTTTTGCCCTTTCTTAATTTGGGTTATACACATCAATACAACCCGTTGTTCTTGCAAAGTGAGGCGGTAACTAGCCTCTATAACATGGTTGGATTTGATAACATGGTTAGGTTTTATAACAAGGTCTTTCATTATTAGGTGTCCGGTAGCTTATTCCTAAGTTTAACATGGGGAGTCAAGTTGTCAACACCCTAGCACGGAATTCCTCCTAAGTTAGCACGGAATTCCTCCTAAGTTAGCACGGAATTCCTCCTAAGTTAGCACGGAATTCCTCCTAAGTTAGCACGGAATTCCTCCTAAGTTAGCACGGAATTCCTCCTAAGTTAGCCTCTGAAACGTAAGCTAGAAGCGGCTTGTAGTGGCTCTTAATGTATTAATATTAAATATATAATTCTTAAAGCATGTATTGGTTAAAAAAACAGCACGGAATTCCTCCTAAGAACGCTATTGTGTCAAAACACTTTATGCTCTCTTCCGGGTCAAGGCCGCGCCTATGGCGCGTTCATTTCAGCCTTGACGCGCCTTCTTCGGTACAATGCTGCAAGGGGTGCAACTTTTGTTGCACCCCACTAGCCCAGCGGCAATGAGCGTAAAACAGGTGAACTTGCATAAACGTCACCAAAGTCCCATAGGATTTGAAATCCATGCACTGCAAGCAAATCACATACAAGCGTATAGCCCGGAAACACGTCAGGCAGATAGTCACATACGTGACCATAAGGAACGGGCTACGCCCGTGGGTATCTGTGGGTGCTAACGCACCCAAGGAAAAGGAGCGTCTACGACGCACTTATTGAGCCGCTACGCGGCTTTTTGATGATTAGCCATGAAGAACTATAGCTAGAGCCATTAAAACGCTTAAAAGCGATTCTGTGCGGTTCTAGCAACATTCGTGCAAACCTGAACTGCCGCAGATGGGGGTAAACCCCCATACCAAGACCGTCAGTTCATGGTTTTAATACCACCAGTAGAGCCGCAGTAGCGGGATTACGCGGGGTAATGCCATCACTTCGATTTACTGGAATGCGCCGCTACAAAGGGGCAAGCCCCTTTACCCCAAGAATCTACCCGTGCTGCTGGGTGGATATAGTTTTATCCGATTTGAGGACACCATGAAAAAACTGGGTTTCGCAATGCTGTTTATGCTGGCGGGTTGTTCCGCTGATTATTCCGTGGAGCTGGGCAACGGGTACAGCTATGAACATTGGGGGAACAATTTCATAGCCCGCACCGTAGCCGGTGAGCAACGGCAAGTTATCACTGGGCAAGTGGATTCCTACCTGAAAAAAGATGCCTTTGTCCTTGCCGTTCAAACCGCTCCTGACGCACTGGGAAAGCGTTACTACGTGCTGGATACTGGCACGGGTGAACTCAAGCGGTTCACCGTGCAGGCTGATTTTTTACAGGACACCAGAAAACTGGGGGTTGCTGATGAGGAACTCTTAAAAGAACACGTCATTTCACCCCTTTGAACGCATCGCGAAACATGGCAGCTAATTCGTCCATTTCCGCCTGTTCTTCGGCTTCCAACCGTGCTTGTTCCGCCTTGGCTTGTGCAGCAGCTATCTGGTCGGCTTCCCATTGCGCTTGCTCACGGCGTTGGCGTTCGTTGGCAAGGCGTTGGGCTTCGGCTTGTTCAGCTTGCTGCACTGCTGCCTGTTCTTCGGCTTGTTTTCGAGCCAAAGCTTCTTGATCGGCCTGTTCCACCGCCTGTTGCTGGTGTTTCAGGGCTTCTCGCTTGTGTGCTTGGTGAGCGGTGTGAAGCAGTTTGCCAGCGTATGCCAATAACAGGGTTAGCAGTGCCGCTAATGCTAACCAGAGGGGTTGCTTGTTAGCTTGTAGCCATTGTTTGCTGACTTCTGCCCGGTATCCGGTTTGGGTGGCGTAACGGTCAAGGACTGGATTACCCAACCCCCAGTAAAACGGGGAGCTGGGTAACGGGTTGCCGATGCCTTGGGGGAGCTGGGCAAAGTCTTCGGGCTGGTGCTGGACTGGATAGGCCATCAATTGGCACAGGTGGCTTGTGTTTCCGCTACAGCTTGCTACAGCATCGGCTATGTTTTGTCGCAGTGTGGCAATGTCGTTGCATTCGTGGACTGGATGGGTTTTGCAGCGGTTTTCCGCTTGGTTGATCAGGTATAAGCTCATCCTGTCGGTTGGCATTGCCAACGCAACTTGGCGGCGGGTTTCCTGTTCTTCTGCTTGCCGTGCTTGTTTTTCGGCGGTGGATTCGCCGCAACCAACCAACACCAACGCGCACCACAGTAGGATGCTGGGGTATCTCATCGTTTGCCCTCCAGCAGTTCGACCAGCACCCGTTTGGGTAGCCAATCCGGTGCAGCCACCGTTTGTCCCGGCTTCCATTTGTTGCTGGTTTTGTCCTTTTCCCAAAGCTGGATGGGTTGCGCCAATGCCTCGCGGTAGCGTTCGGCGATCCGGTTGGAGTCTGTCACGACCATGAAATGGGTATAGCGTTTTTGTTCCAGTGCGTCTTTGATCCCGCCAATGAACTGGTCAAGTTTCCTGTCCCATTTTGCGGACAGTTCCACCTCAACCCCCACCCTGAATTTGTCCCTGATCCAAACCACATCAGGGCGTTTAACCCCCAGTTGATCGCCGTCCGTGTCAATCATGCGTTCTGTCTCGTAGTCCGTTGCCTTGCCTGTTGCCAGCGCGTTGATGGTTGACGTTTGCGCCAGCAGGTAATGGCGGGTCAATTTCTGATTGACCCGGAAGGGGTCAAGTTCTGGGTAACGGTGGAGGTTGGGTATTTGGGTTGTCCGTTCCGCCAGTTGCAGCCCACTTTCCGACAAGGTGTACAGGTACTTGGGTGTCCCGTCATGTCCTCCCGTTTGGGTTTTTGTTTGCACTAACCAGCCTGATTTTGCCATTGCTGCCGCGTAGCCGGTGGCTTTTTTGCCGAGCAATGCTTGCAGGGTTGGGGCGGTTGAATAGCCCCAACGGTACACCCAATCGACGACTTTACGGCGGTTTTCATCCCCCCGCTCAGTGGGTGATGTGCCTGTAAGGTAGTCGTGTGGGTTGTGCTTTTTTATCGTGTTTTGCATCATGTATCCCTTTGTTGTGCGCTTTATATTTCGGTTGCAAAGCAAACCATTATGCCAGCGGCAATGGTTGCAGGGGACTACGTGGTGTTCTACGCCCACCACTGCGCCCAAAAACCATCACCAAATGCCTTGCCGCTACGCGGCATCCGCTAGGGCGGCACGGCATTTTACAACGTCTGTACGCCGTTGTTGATGGTTTTTGCTTGCCTTCACGCCATGTCCTGCGGTCATGGCTACAGCGTCGGGCGTTGCCCTCCTTGTGGGGTGCGCCCGCTATTCGCGGCTACCCTTGTGCAGGGCTTCGTTTACGAAGGCTTGTGCCTCTTCGCTACACTTCGGTGCTTACGCACTGGGTCTGGACGACCCACCCAGCACCCGCAAGCGGGCTTGCCTACGGCTGCACAAGGGTAGCCGCGAGTAGCGGCGCACCGGGGCAAAGCCCCCCACCCCGAACCGCAACCGCTGGGGCGATTGCTGCCACTGGCGCGACGGCCTCCAACACACTTGCGGTGCAAGGTGTCGGCCTGCTAGTGGCTTCGGGGCGGCTCCCCCCGCCTCCGGCTGCACCTGCTGGGGCAGGTTTGCCAGAGGGGTACGCGCTGGACGCTTGTACCCCAACCGCTGCGTTGCTGCGGTCGGCTCCCCCTCCACTCCCCGCCTTGAGGCGGTGAGTTCCGCGCCTTCGGCTTGGCTTTACAACACGGCCTAATCCGGCGGTTGCCACATAATATCCAGACCATTAGCCGTGGGATTGTGTGGGCGTACTGGATACAAGGTCATTACCGCGTTACGGAAAAACCGCCGGATGGGTTAATATCCAGCGACTCTCACAAGCCAATGTTGGATACCATGACCCCGTTACAAATCTTACTTGCTACCTACCACGAAGCTTCCCAAACCCACCGTGAGAAAGGCACGTACTTTGAAGACCTGATTTGTACCTACCTGCGCAATGAAGCCAGCTATCGGGATCTGTATAGCAAGGTGTGGACGTATGCGGATTGGGCGCGTGAGCAAGGCTTGGATGCGCGGGATACGGGTATTGACCTAGTGGCTCAAACTCACGGCACGAATGAATTCCACGCTATTCAGTGCAAGTTCTACGCGCCGGATCACCGCATTCAGAAAAAAGAGATCGACAGCTTTTTTACCGCCTCTGGTAAAAAGCCGTTCACGCACCGGCTAATCATCGTCACTACCAATCATTGGAGTGAACATGCCGACGATGCGTTACGCGACCAGCAACCCCCCGTTAGCAAGATCGACCTCAACGACCTTGAAAACAGCCAGATTGATTGGTCACGCTACCAGCCCAACCAACCCGCCGTATTCAAAGCTAAGAAGCAACTGCGTGACCACCAGAAAAAGGCACTCGCCAAGGTAGAGCAAGGTTTGCAGACTGCCGCCCGTGGCAAGCTCATCATGGCGTGTGGCACGGGCAAGACCTTCACCAGCCTGAAAATCGCTGAAAGTCTGGCAGGCAGCGGCAAGCGCGTGTTGTTCCTCGTGCCGAGTTTGTCGCTGTTGTCGCAAACCTTGACCGAGTGGACGCAGGAAAGCGCGATCCCGCTGCACAGTTTCGCGGTGTGTTCGGATAGCGACGTGGGCAACAAGCGCAAGAAAGACGATGACATCGTGCAAACCTTTGCCCACGAATTGCGTTACCCCGCTACCACTAAACCGGATCGGTTAGCGCAGGAGCTGGGCAAACGTCATGACAGCCACCACATGAGCGTGGTGTTTTCCACCTACCATTCCATCGAAGTGATCAGCAAGGCGCAGCAAGCACATGGGCTGGCAGCGTTTGACCTGATTATCTGCGATGAAGCCCACCGCACCACGGGCGCAACCTTCCTTGATGAAGGTGAAGACGAATCCAGCTTTGTGAAAGTCCACGATGCCGCCTTTATCCGCGCCAGCAAACGCCTGTACATGACCGCCACCCCGCGCATTTATGCCGACAGCACCAAGGTGACGGCGGAGCGTGACAACGTGGCGTTGTGTTCAATGGATAATGCCGCGCTGTACGGGCAAGACCTGTACGTGATCAGCTTCTCGGAAGCGGTCAAACAAGGCTTGCTGGTGGATTACAAGGTGCTGGTATTGTCGATTGATGAGGCGCACATCAGCCGCAGCCTACAAAACTTGCTGAAAGACGACGATAACCAGCTCAAGGTAGACGATGCCGCCAAGATTGTGGGCTGCTGGAAAGCGTTATCGAAGCAAGGCACAACCCAAGATTTAGTAGACGATCAAGCCTTCATGCGCCGTGCCGTGGCGTTCTGCCAAGTGATCGAGCCAGCCAAGAACCCGAAATACCACAAGGTCAGTTCCAAGAACATTGCCGCGATGTTCCAAGAGGTGGTGGAAGCCTACCAAGAACACGAGCGCGAGCAGCAAACCGAATTTGAAACCCCGGTTACGTTAACCCTGAGCTGCGAAGCCGCCCATGTTGACGGCGGCATGAATGCCAGCCAGAAAGAAGAAAAGCTCAACTGGTTGAAGGCGGAAACCGAAGACAACACCTGCCGGATTCTCTCCAATGTGCGTTGTTTGTCCGAAGGGGTGGACGTTCCGGCACTGGATGCGGTGCTGTTCCTGACCCCGCGTAATTCACAGGTGGATGTGGTGCAATCCGTGGGGCGTGTGATGCGTCTTGCACCGGGCAAGAAGCGCGGCTACATCATCCTGCCGGTGGTGATTCCTGCCGGAATGGAGCCGCACAAGGCACTGGAAGACAATAAGACCTACAAGGTGGTGTGGCAAGTGCTGCAAGCCTTGCGTTCACACGATGACCGCTTTGATGCGATGGTCAACAAGCTGGACTTGAACGGCCCGGATACCAGCAAGATGGAAGTCATCGCCATCACCGACAAAATCGCCAAGAAAGCCAAAAAGCCCACCAAGAAAGACACGGGCAAGGGCAAGTTTGAGCTGGGCAAAAAGCCCCAGAAGCTCGGTAAAGGCGGCAAGGGTGACGCTGAAAGCAAGCAAGTGGAAATGACGCTAGAAGTGGACGAAATCCAACGCGCCATCTATGCCAAAATCGTGAAAAAGGTCGGCAATCGCAGCCATTGGGAAGACTGGGCAAACGACATTGCCAAGATTGCGCGTACCCACATTACCCGTATTCAGACTATTCTTGATACCCCGACCAATACCGCCGAAATTGCCGCATTCCAGCGTTTTGCCGAGGAGTTGCGTGACGATCTCAACAACGCCATTACCGACGGCGAGATTGTCGAAATGCTGGCGCAGCACCTGATTACCAAACCAGTGTTTGAAGCCTTGTTCAAGGATTACAGCTTTGCCGAGCATAACCCCATGTCCAAGGCCATGCAGGACGTGCTGGAAAAGCTGGAAGCGCATCGGCTGGACAAGGAAGCCAATACCCTGCAAGGCTTCTATGACAGCGTGAAATTGCGGGCAGAGGGCATCGACAACGCCGCAGGCAAACAGAAAATTGTGGTGGAGCTGTACGACAAGTTTTTCCGTAACGCTTTCCCGCGCATGACCGAGCGGCTGGGGATTGTGTACACGCCCGTGGAGGTGGTGGATTTCATCATTCACAGCGTCAACGACGTACTGCAAAGCGAATTCGGGCAAACGCTGGGGGATGAGAATGTTCACATCATTGACCCGTTCACCGGCACGGGGACGTTCATCACCCGTTTGCTGCAAAGTGGGCTGATTACGCCGGAGCAATTGCCGTACAAGTACCAGCACGAGATCCACGCTAACGAGATTGTGCTGCTGGCGTATTACATCGCCGCGATCAACATTGAAGCGGTTTACCATGATTTGGTGGGCGGGGATTACCTGCCGTTCAATGGCATCTGTCTAACCGACACCTTCCAGTTGCACGAGAAAGCAGATTTGGTGGATGAACTGCTGGACGTGAACAGCGCACGGCGCACCCGGCAAAAGGGCTTGGACATCCGCGTGATCATCGGCAACCCGCCGTATTCGATTGGGCAAGGTAGTCAGAACGATAACAACCAGAATGTCGGCTACCCACATCTGGACAGTCGGATTGAGGCGACTTACGCCGCACATTCCAAGGCTACGCTGGCAAAAGGACTGTACGATAGCTATATCCGCGCTATCCGTTGGGCAAGTG